>NZ_JAFCXH010000017.1:0-148521 GCF_049898225.1 Pseudomonas sp. DSP3-2-3
GGGACTTCAGACTAACAATGCAAACCTGCGTCGCTGCGCTCCGACTGCCCGGCCGGATGAGCGTGGAACGGGTGGCCGGATGTTGGTGGACTGGGTGGCCAGATGGCGTGGAATGCGCAGCATGGCCCATGCCCGGCGCAAGTTCTTCGAATTGCACGCCACCAACAAGAGCAAGATCGCCGAACAGGCTCTGCGTTATATCCAGTTGCTGTACGAAATCGAAAGCGAAGTGCGCGACCTGGAGCCGGATTTTACGGTGCCGAATACGGCAAGAAAAAGCCGTGCATGTGATGGATAGGCTGCATGCCTGGATGATCGCCCAGCGTGACCTCGTGCCCGAAGGTTCGGCTATCAGTAGAGCATTGGATTACAGCCTGAAACGCTCGGCAGCGCTGTCGCGCTACCTTGATGACGGCGCCGCCCCCATTGACAACAACTGGGCCGAGAACCAGATCCGACCATGGGCTCTTGGACGCAAGAACTGGCTCTTCGCCGGGTCGCTACGCAGCGGAACGGGCTGCGGCGATCATGAGCTTGATCCAGTCTGTGCGGCTGAATGGTCATGATCCGTACGCCTATCTGAAGGATGTTCTTACGCGCCTGCCGACGCAGCGGGCGAGTGAGATCGAGCAGCTGCTTCCGCATAAGTGGCAGCCGGTTTAATCACGCAAGACGTGATGCCCGGACGCATACGAAATACCTGATGCTTGGACAACTGTGGGTGCAATGCTGGTGATTGCCGGTGGATTGTATTCGTTCAGAACCAAGGCTTAGCCTAGTGGGCACCCTAGGCATAAAGGGTGCCGTAATGGGAACGCGTCTAACGCGGATACATCGGCAAGCATCCGGTTCAATTTAGGCCCCATCTTCCCGAGAGCAGGAATTCTTTGGGTGTAAGGGAGGATTATCATAGCCCGGATGGCTACCGAAAAATGTAGGCGTAGTTTTGATATCAAAGAGCCCGTTTTTGTATCCTATGCCAGCCCAAGCTCGTCAATAACCGCAGCAATTTTACGCCGACTATCCCCCCTCAAAGTTCGCATTGGCAAAGGCACGCTGGGCGCGAGAGTTAAGTTACGAAGTTCGGCAGCAGTTGCTATGACTCGAAAGCTCCCCCCGAATTCTCGGAACAGCGACCACAAAGGTTCCAGGCGTTCGGACAGCCGATTTGCTTCTTCGGAATTCCTCGACAGGGCTGCTTCCGTAATCGCCTTCGCAGTGATCGGGAAAAGGCCACCCATGACCGAGTACCAAGCCTCGCATCCTGCATTCAGGCCAGTTGCAGCGAACGCATCTCCGCTTATACCAATTGTCACCTGCGCTGGTATAAGGGCTCGTAGCCGGTCAACTCTCGCCTTCGCCTCCTCAGGAACGTTAGAAACGCCAGGGATTTTGATGGAGCTGACATTCGGCAGATGAGCGATTCGCCCGAGGAGTGCGTCAGAGAAGTCGAAATGCGTGGTGCCTGGATTGTCGTAGACGCACAGGGGTACTGAGATGTTAGAGGTCACCGTCTCGTACATTGAAAACACGTCTTCGTCGGTCAGCTTCTGGTAAGACACTGGAGGCAGCAGCAGAGCGCTTACACCGGCTTTCTGCGCGTCCTCCGCGAGCAGAAGCACGTCACGCGTTCGCAATGAACCGATACTCACCATGACAGGTGTTTTACCTGCGGCATCGACTGCTAACTGCGCAACGCGCTGACGTTCAACTCGGGACAGATACGCATAACTACCTGTAGAACCTAGTGCGCCAATGGCGGCAACCTTAGCTGTCGCGAGGTTCTCAATCAGACGAGTGAAGGCGTGTTCATCCACTCCCGATTCGTTCATGGGCGTCAGAGGGAATGCGCTAAGTCCGTTGAACATGGGTCATTACTCTATTTAGGAATTAAAGACGGCTTGCCTCAACGAGGAAACTCTCAATTTGGGCGCCAGGCATCATCATTTGCAAGCCCTCAATTAACTTGTCGCCCGATTCCGTTAAAGCCTCTAAAGGCATCGGCGGCAAGCTCTCCAGGACAAACCACATGTGCTTGGCATCAGAGGTCAGGCGGGTGCGAATACCTTGGCGCCAGTTCCAGCGCCGGCATGTGACACCGCGATCGTCCCGCCAAACCACTTCACCAGGCTCGGGGGATTCGTGCGCGGGCGCGCCATCCTTCATGGTGTCAAAAAGCTCAGTTCCATCGGCAATTACAAGACGAGGGGAGCCGACATACGCCTCAACGTTCTCACCCCCCACCGGGATCGCATATTGAATGCTGATCGCGTTGTACAGATCTATCACAGGCTCGATACTGGGAAGGTAGCCGTCCCGAAGAACCCGCTTGCGTAGAGCTTCAGCAGAGCAGGGCGTGCGTTGTGGCTTTGCACCGAAGTTGCGGAAAACATCGGCCCATGCGGTGAGATGAGCTTCAGCCCATACTGCGTCGTTTGCTCGGACGGACGCACATGCCTTGGCCAAGGCTTCTTTGCCTACATCAGGATTGATTATTGGGGCGGCTTCGACCACGATGTTCAACGCTCTGAAGCCGGGAGCTAGTCTGGCTACGTCTTGGCTGATTGACGGCGTTACGGACAGCATCAGCGATCTCCAAATCCCTAAAATAGAATTTATGCTAGCTACCAATGACCAATAAAGTCAATATATCGACCGAGCCTGGCGCTGATGTGCAGACGGTTAGTGAGGCTGTGTCCCGCAGACTCAAACGAGCGCGGCAAGATCAGAGACTCTCGCTCGACGAGCTGTCTCGCCGCTCCGGTGTAAGCAAGGGAATGGTGGTTGAGATAGAGAAATGCACCGCCAATCCGAGTATTGCCACCCTCTGCAAAATCGCTGCTGCTTTAGGGCTGTCTGTGGCAGATGTTGTGAATGTGGCCGACACCCCAGCGGCTCACGTCATCAACAGCCAGGACATACCAACACTCTGGACTGGGCCGTTAGGGGGATCCGCCAAGCTTCTCGCTGGAACCACCGGCCCGAACATGATCGAGCTTTGGCGATGGGAGCTTTACCCAGGGGAGACGTTTGCTTCTTCAGGGCACCCTCACGGCACCACTGAGCTATTCCATGTGGAATCCGGAACGCTTCATTTCACGGTCGGCGAAACTGAGTTGATCGTGCCCAAAGGATGCGCAGCAGTAGCGAAAACGGATGTACCCCACGCCTATTCGAATAATGGGAAATCCAAATTAGTGTTCACTATGTCAGTGACGGAGCTTCACCGGCCTGTGTGAACGCCATGACTTATAGGGAGATGCGTGTGATCGACGTACACAACCTGCTGCTGGTCTTCACCGCCTACATCGTTGGAGCCGCAAGCCCAGGGCCCAGTAACATGCGGATAATGGGCGTGGCGATGCACCAAGGCAGGCGTTCAGCGCTAATCCTTGCGGCAGGGGTGATAAGCGGGTCGTTTTTCTGGGGATCATTGGCAGCTACAGGCGTATCAGCGGTGTTAACGCAATATGCTCAAGCGCTAGTAGTCCTCAAGGTTGTGGGTGGTATCTACCTGCTTTTCTTGGCGATCAAAGCGGGCCGTTCCGCCCTTACGTCTGATGAAAAACTTGCGACACAACTGGCGACAGTTCCGAGCGTTTCTGGCTTCCGACTCTATCAACGTGGCTTGCTTATGCACCTCACAAACCCCAAAGCTTTGTTGGGATGGGTGGCCACGATGACTCTCGGACTTGGCCCAGGAGCTTCCTCAATGACAGTGGCAGTCATACTGGCTGGGTGCGCGATGCTGAGCATTACGATCTTCTGCGGTTACGCCATTGTCTTCTCTACCGCGCCCATGATTCGGGGATACCGTAAAGCCCGTCGCTGGATCGAGGGGACACTAGCAATGGTCTTTGGAGCAGCAGGACTTAAGCTGCTCCTCGCGCGAAACTAGGCGCCAGGTGCTAGATCGTTCACTCCAAGCCCACCACGTCCTTGTTGTGGGTCGAACTGCATTGTCAAAGTAAGTGGCGGTCAGACGGGATCGTCTCAGTTACACCGCTTCAATCGCCAAGGCAATACCTTGTCCTCCACCGATACAGAGGGTTGTGACGCCCTAATGAAAAACCAAACGGAGTACACCCCAAACTTCATGTCTGGGGGTTGCTCACGAACATAGAATCTCTGACGCTTTTGACGCGCTCATCTATAACACGGCAGCTGCACCGTCGTTGAGGGTTGAGGAATTACCAGCGGTTACTGTGCCATCGGCTTTGAAAGCAGGCGGCAACTTGCCGAATGATTCCAAGGAAGTGGATGGTCGAGGGCCCCCGTCTTTGTCAAATGGTACCGACTCCGCCTTCCTTTGCGGGGCACTGGGGCGCAAGAACTGGCTCTTCGCAGGCTCGCTGCGCAGCGGAAAACGGGCGGCGGCAATCATGAGCTTGATCCAGTCTGCGCGACTGAATGGTCATGACCCGTACGCCTATCTGAGGGATGTCCTCACGCGTCTACCGACGCAGCGGGCGAGTGAAATCGAGCCGTTGCTTCCGCATAAGTGGCAGTCGGTTTAATCACGCAAGGCGTGGTGTCGGACGCATACACCTAGCCGATAGCTGTGACAAAGGCGGTGTTTTTCACTTAAAAATACGTGGACACCTCCGCCATTAACGCCAGGATTTCCATGCGTCAAAGAACTTCTTGTCCTAAACCTTTTAAAGCTCAAGTCGTCCTGGAATGCGTACAGCCGGACGTCTCAATGACAAGCGTAGCTTTATGGTACCGAATAAGCGCCAACCTGATTTGAAAATGGATACCTGCCTATCGTGACCGCCTGACGCCGACGTTGCCTGCTTGGTGCTACGGTAACGGCTCTCTAGCAACCAATTCGAGATATCCATATGAAACCCAATCCGACAATCGATAACGTATTACGCGTCGCGTTGGTTACAGGATCGACGTCCGGTATCGGCGCAGCCATTGCACGTGTACTAAGCCGGGCAGGCTATGCGGTGGTGCTCCATTCGAGAAATTCTGCGGATACGGGACGCGCTATGGTTGCCGAAATGAAGCAGGCTATTTACGTGCAAGCTGATCTTGCTTTCGAAGCTGACAGGGTCAGGCTTGTTAACGAGGCTATCGCCGCGTGGGGGCAACTCGACGTGTTGGTCAATAACGCCGGTATTAGCAGAGTCATTCCGCACGGCGACCTTGCCTCTGCCAGTTCGACGGTGTGGCACGAACTTAACGAGGTTAATGTCGTGGCGCCGTTTCACCTGGTCACTTTGGCCGAGTCGGCATTGCGCGATGCCGCCCGTTACCGTCGAGCAGGTTGCGTCGTAAACATCAGTTCGCATGCCGGTATCCGTCCTAAGGGCGCATCGATTCCCTATGCGGTAAGCAAAGCTGCGCTTAATCACATGACCCGCTTGCTCGCGGTATCGCTTGGGCCAGAAATTCGCGTAAACGCTGTGGCGCCTGGCTTGGTCGACACGCCTCTGACCGCAGAGTGGACAGATGCCCAAGAGTTGTGGCGAACTCGCGCACCTATGCGGAGGGCCGCTAGCCCAGACGACATCGCAAAAGCTGTTGTAATGCTGGTCGAGTCGGACTACTTAACCGGCGAGATACTCCTGTCAGACGGCGGGTTGAATCTGACCTAGGTTTAGCGTGCTCCGGTGGAGCAGGCGAGAAGACGAGTCACCCTGTTTCGCCGACTCGCCCAAACGCCGGACGGATACCATAGCTTTTCAGGGCGGGCTAGAGGACTCCGCCGGACGGATACGCTGATGCCGACGCACCGGGCGAGTGAAATTGGGGAGTTGTTACCGCATCGGTGGCAACCGGCTCAGTTACGCAAGACGGGACGCCCGGACGCTTACCCTAGGACGCCCGGCACGTGAGGTGGGGGGCGGCATACCATTTCCTTACGAAGAGCAAACAAATGCGCCTGGCTGACTTCATCCTTAAAAATATCGAGCCAATACTTCAGGAGTGGGAAGACTTCGCCAAGACGTTAACGCCTGCCGCAGAAGGAATGGATTCAGTCGCATTGCGTGACCACGCAGAGCAAATGGGCTCTACGCACGAGTGTGCTAGTGCTTTGGATGCCACCAGATCAGGTCACGAAAGAGCAAGAAATTTCTGACGTTGTCCGGTTCAATGAAGCTATCGATCAAGCACTCGCTGAGTCGATAGTCAGCTACACCAAGGCTGTTGATGCCGCGAGGAATGTATTCCTTGGTATTCTTGGTCATGATTTGAGGAGTCCACTTGGTGCTATATCGCTCAGTGCAGAAGTGCTTTTACGTGCTGGTGATCTTCCGCCGAAACCAACCAAAAACGTTTTGAGAATCTATTCCAGCGTGAAGCGTTCCATAAAGATTGTGGGCGATCTGCTGGATTTCACACGCACTCAGTTAGGTTCGGGAATTCCAGTACGCATCGAGCAAGGTGATCTGGCTCTGGCGTGTGAAGGAATGGTGGAGGAAGCACGGGCATATAACCCGGATCGGCAAGTGAATTTTATCTCGAAACCCAGCCTGCCTGGGCGTTTTGATAGATCGAGAATGGAACAGGTAATTGCCAACCTCATAGGCAACGCAATTCAGCATGGAGAGGCGGGCACCCCAGTCACCGTTACTCTAAAAGCTGACGAAGATAGTGCGCTGTTGTCGGTTCATAATTGTGGGCTTCCAATAGACGACGGTGCGAAAGAAAGCATCTTTAATCCGATGACCCGACATCTGCAAAGTGGCGATGTTCAGTATGGCGCTGGGGCGGGCCTCGGACTTGGGCTCTACATCGCATCCGCGATCATAAGCGCCCATCATGGCAGTATTGATGTGGATTCAAGAGCCGGTAGCGGCACTACCTTTACGGTTCGTATTCCCTTGCAGCTCTAAAAATGCACAGCTGCCTCGAGCTCCTAGCTGGAGGATTGGGGTTGGCTTTGGGAGCGAGTACCGAAGCACTATGCAAACGGAATAAGCGTTCACTTCCGTCAGATCGAATATAGGTCGCCCCAAGGTTTATGGACTGCAAGCCATAGATGGTGCGGCGATAACCCTGTTCGCCATCCGAGGGCCAGCGGTTGAGTTGGCCAAAGATGTTCAGGGCAAAGGCATAGACATTCTCTGAGGGGATATCCCACCGCTTGCGCGTGCTGCCCGAGCGCAGATATGGCGGTACGAACGGTCAGCTCGGTCGGCGCCGAGCGCCAGCCACACCAGAGTCCGGCACAGAGCAGAGCGAGGATCATTACCGCCAGACGCAGGCTGAAGATATGCGCCTGTTGGGCATCGACCTTGTTTCGAAATCGGCTCATCGCTGCCACCTAGACAGAGCAGGGCGCAGCCGACGCGAGCGACGGACCGTCCAGGCGCCGGAGTGAGGGATCAAACACCCGCGACCCAGGCGCCAACGGCTGGCCAATAGCCATTCGAGCTTGCGGTACAGCCAGGTCTCGGGGCGGGCCCGCGTGGCCCGACGCAGCAGTGTGCCACCGGCAAATAACACCAGCGCCATGCCTGCAATCATGCTGGTTGGCGCCACGGCAATGGAAGCGGTGGCGATCGCCGGCTACATGGGCAGCGTGTCGAGACGATAATCACCGATGAGTTCAGCGGGATCGCGGGGTTGAACGCGAGAGGGGGATAGATAGCCCTGCACGCCTTGACGAATGCGTTGGATGTCTTGAGTTAGGCGGGAATAGTCGAAACGATAGCGTTCGTTTGATCCAGGGGTACTGACTAACTCGGCTCGCGTTGCAAGGCGTTTGCTGGCGTGCGTAGCTTGCCTTAGGTGAGCTTATCATCTGTATCCTGAGTGTATCGCCCCTCATAGCATCGCCAAGGACAGCGGCCGAAGCGTCGAGACCATCGTCGATAGATGTTTGGACCTCTAGTGCCGGACCGCAATACCAAGATGCGCCGGCGACGAGAGCCGCCGGCTTCTTTGGGTCAGAGGTTGATCGGGTACTGGGTGATGAATCTCACGTCGTCGATATCGCCATTGAACGAGTTGCGATAGGTTGCCTGCCGCACCCGGAATGAGAGGTTTTTCATCGGCCCGCTTTGGATTACATAAGCGGCTTCCAGGTCGCGCTCCCATTCGTTCTGGTTACTGGCACCGCTGGCCAGACTTATGTTGTTGCCCTTGATGTAGCGGGCGAAGACGTCCAGTCCGGGCACGCCGAAGGCGGCGAAGTTAAAGTCGTATCGGGCTTGCCACGAGCGTTCGTCTTCACGGGTGAATTCAGCATACTGCACGTAGTTGGCCATGTAATCGGTGTTGCCACCGTCGGTGTAAAACACATAGCCATTTTTACCAGTGATAGCTTGGTAGGCCAGGGTTACTTTATGTGAGCCATAGGCGTAAGCGCCCTTGATGCTGAACGAGTTGCTGTCGATATCACCGCCATTTTCCGCCCCCGTACTCTTCTGATTGTAGAAGCGAAAATCGGTGGAGAACGTCTGTTTGGCATCAATCGGTTTGACCCAACTGAGGCCCGCATACTTCTTCTTCCACAGGTCTTCGACATCCGAAGCATAAAGTGCGCCGGTGAGGTTAGGGGTGAAGTTGTAGGTGGCACCCAGTACATCAGCTTTTGTCATGCCCCCGGCGTTATGGGCACTCTGGTTGTAGACACTCAAGGAGGTCAGGTGCGCTACATCCACCCGCAGATTGTCGATTTCCTTGCTGCTCAAGTAGAAACCTTCGGTGGTTTCTGGCAACAGGCGACTGTCACCGGTGGAATAAACTGGCAAGTTGAGGGTTTGCTGACCGTATTTGAGCACGGTCTTTGAAATCTTGATTTTTACCGCACCTGCGGCCCGTGAATAATCATCCGCAGCGTGATCTACACCTGCCACGTGGTTACCGCTGCTGGGCAGCAAGCCGCTGCCGATTCGGTCAGAGCTGCTGTCGAGCTTCATGCCGTAAAGGCCGATTGCATCAACGCCAAAGCCAACGGTCCCAGGGGTGAAACCCGAAGTGAACGTACCGATAAAGCCCTGCGCCCACTCTTCGCGATAGCTCTGCGCATTGGACGCTGCATTGCGGAAATCGCGATTGAAGTAGAAGTTTCGTGCGACAACCTGAGTGGTGCTGTCTTTGAAAAACGGATTGCTGAGAATGTCATCCCCGAACGCTGCGCCTGAAATTGCCGCGCACAGCGTCGCACTGCCAAACATGAAAGCTGACCGCATGGTGAGAACCCTTATCAAGAAATAATCAGCAGATGGCGAAGTAGTGGACGTGCTGTTTTTTATTATTGGCATCCCTGCCTTTTACTTATGAGTTCAGAGCTCTCCGGCAACTTCGCAGACGCTGAGAATGGCCAGAATGTAGACGCGCACCATGTCCAGGTAATCGCGTTTGTGCACGCGCTCGTCCGGCATGGTGTTGAACTTGCCGCCCGGGCCGCAGACCACGCCTTGCATGCCCAAGCGCTGGTAAAAGTGCGCAGCGTCAGTGCCGAAATAAGCGGGCGGGGTGATGATGCCGGTAGGCTGAGGCTCGCCACGAACCTGCTGATAGGCGTCGTTGACGGCCCTGACGATCAGCGAATCATGGGACACCTCGAACGGAGGCATTAGCGGCTGGTTGTGACTGTCGTTGATCAGGGTTGCCTGCAGACCGGGAAATTGTTCGCAGAGCTGGTCCAGCAGACGCTGCAAATCGGCTAGCACTGACTCAACAGTCTGGCCCGGGGTATAGCGCGCCGAACCGCGCAGACGCAGGAAGTCCGCAACCTGCGGCGGACGCCATTCTTCAAGATCGCGACCAAGGGCGCCACGGACTACTCCGATGTGGCCACGATTGACTTTGGCGTGTTCCGGCGAGCGTGCACCGCTGAATGTGATGCCATTGATCTGCGGGATTAGTTGCACGGCGGCGGTGATGACGTCCACGGCTTCCTCGCGTTTGGACAGATGACGGGTATCGCCAGTCAGCTCAATGACAAACATCAAGGAACCCACATGCAGGGTAACGGCCTGCAGGTCGGTGGGTTCGGAGTTGATGAAGTAGTCAGCCTTCACGCCTTGCTCGATGGCCGCAATGGTCCCGATGCCACCCTGCAGTTCACCCACCACGTAGGTGAGGATTACATCGCCCTTGAGCTTGATGCCTGCATCGATGAGGGTTTTCAGCGCGCAGAAATAGGCGGCGTCACCCGCCTTCATGTTGGAGACGCCGATGCCGTAGATGAACTCGTCATCAATCTTTCCGGCCCAGGGATCTACAGTCCAGCCTTCGGTCACCGGGTTGGTGTCCAGGTGGCCGTTGAACAGCAGACTGTGGCCGCCACCTTGTCCCTTGAGAGTGCCGATGGCATTCAGCCGCTCGCCGGGAACCGGCATCAGTTCAGCGTCCAGGCCAAGCTCCCGCATTTGCCCCGCCATGTACTCGGCCAATTGCCGTTCTTCGGGGGTGGCGCTGTAACTTTTGTGCTGCACCATGCGCGCGAGAAAATTCAGGCAGTACGCCTCGTCAATGCGGTCGATTAGCGCTTCAGGCGTCATCAAGGGACTCCAATTCATTCAAAGGCTGCGGCACTGCGTCGAGCAGGGCGCGGGTATAGGGGTGGGTCGCCTGAGCGGCCATGCCCACGGCGGGCAGAATTTCCAGCAGATCGCCGCGGTACATCACGGCGATACGGTGGGCGATCTGCCGGACCAGGTTGAGGTCATGGGTAATGAACAGGTATGCGGTACCGTGCTGGCGTCGAAGTTCCAGCAAAAGCTCAATGACCGTGGCCTGTACCGAAACGTCCAATGCTGCGGTAATTTCATCGCAGATCACCAGTTCCGGGCGGGCGGCGAAAGCGCGGGCGATGGCGACACGCTGCTTCTGTCCACCCGACAACTCGTGGGGATAGCGACTGGCAAAGTCTTCTGGCAAGCGCACTTCGCGGAGCAGACGTGCGATGGCCGCAGCTTCGGTTTCGCCCTCCGTCAGGCCATACAGGCGCAATGGCCGAGAGAGAATCTGGCCAATCGTCTGCCGTGGATTGAGCGACGCATCCGGGTGCTGAAAGATGATTTGCACCTTGCGCCGGTAATCGCGATCCATTTGCGCAGGGCCGGAGATGGGTGTGCCGTCGAAATACACCGCACCGGTGAACGGCGTCAAACCGGTCAGAGCCTTGGCCAGGGTGGATTTTCCCGAGCCGGATTCGCCGATGATGCCGAGAATCTCCCCGCGCACCATGCTCAGGTTCATGTCGCGAGCGCCCATGGACGGCACAGACTTACGCCTCAGAAGGCTGTCCAGCATGCCCGGGCGTCCATACCGCACATTAAGATCGCTGACTTGCAGAAGAGCAGGGCCGACAGGTCTTTTTTCATCCAGCAGACGTTTGTCGGCGGCAGGCACCGCAGCCACCAGACGTTGCGTGTAAGGGTCACTCGGTGCGCTAAAAATACGCCCGCCGCGAGCCTGCTCGACGATGCGCCCGTGGTTGAGCACGCAAACCCGATCCGCCACTCGCGATACCAACGCCAGATCATGGGAAATATATAAAGAAGCAACGCCCGTTTCTTCGCGCAGACGACGGAACAACTGCAGGATCTGCGCTGAGCTGATCACGTCGAGAGCGGTGGTTGGCTCATCGAAAATCAAGCACTGCGGGCGACAAGCGAAGGCGGTAGCAATCAACACTCGCTGTTTTTCACCACCGGAGGCTTCGTGGGGGAAGCGCTTCATCATGGCGGCCGGGTCTTTCAGGTCAACGTCGGCCAGTAACTGCTCGCCCAAGGCCCAGGCCTCGCGATACCCCAGATCCCGATGGCGGGTAAGGACTTCGACGACCTGTTCGCCGAGGCTTAGCGTCGGATTCAGAGAGGCGCTAGGGTCCTGAAAGATCATCCCCAAACGCCCGCCACGCAGTTTTTCTATCTGACGCGGGGGCATTTGCAGCAGATTCTCGCCTTGCAGGTTGATGCTGCCGCCGATCTCCCGGGCGTTGCCGGCCAGATAACGCATGATTGCCCAACCGAGGGTGGTCTTGCCCGAGCCGGACTCGCCAACCAGACCGACTACTTCGCCGACAGCAACGCTGAAATCAATGTTTTGCAGGACGTGCAGGGCGCCATTGGGCAATTGGTAATCGAGGCTGTAATCAGCCACTTTCAAGACCGTATTCACGAGCGCTGCCCCTTTGGATTGAGGGCATCGCGCAAGCCATCGCCCAACAGATTGAAACCGATCGCAACGATGGCGATGGCCAGCCCAGGCATGAGCATCATCCACGGTGCCTGAAAGAAATAGCGCCGCGCTTCGGCGACCATCAGGCCCCACTCCGACTGCGGCGGTTGTGCGCCAAGTCCCAGGAAGCTGAGAGTGGCGAACAGCATGATGGCAAAGGCTACGCGGATGGTCGCTTCGACGATGATTGGCGCGACGATATTAGGCAGCATCTCGCACACCACGATGTAGGCCGTCGATTCGCCACGGGCGATGGCCGCATTGACGTAATCCTGACGACGGGCGGCGAGGGCGACACTACGGGCGATGCGAGCCATGCCGGGAACGAAGGCAATAGTGATTGCCAGTACCGCGTTGAAATCGCTCCTGCCCAGAGTGCTGACGATCAGCAGGGCGAAAAGCAGGGTTGGGATGGACATCACCGCATCAAGGGTACGCATCAGTGCTTCGTCGATGCGCCCTCCGAGGTAGCCGCTGACAGTGCCAAGCAGAGCACCGATGAGCATCGCCATAGCGGTGGCCAGTACCGACAGCGAGATCGTCGCGCGGGCACCGATCAGTAGACGGCTCAGGATGTCGCGGCCCAGTTGGTCAGTGCCCAGCCAGTGCACCAGGCTCGGCGCCTTGTAACGCGCGAGAATCGAAATCGCTTCTGGGTCGAACGGTGCCAGAGCCGGTCCCGCGCACACCAGCACCACGGCCAGCATCAGGATCAGACTGCCCAGCAGGCCCTGGGGAGTACCCAGCAAGCGGTAGAAAATATCACGCATATTGAATCCGCCGGTCGAGATAGGCATAGGTCAGGTCAGCCACGAAGTTGACCATGCAATAAGTAGCGGCAAGGATCAGCACACCACCCTGAATAGCCGGCAAGTCGCGGGCAGCTACAGCCACCAGCAGTTCGCGACCAATGCCGGGGATGTTGAAAATCTCCTCGACCACTACGATGCCGCCCAACAGGTAGCCGACGTCCAGGGCGACGATGGTGATGGTGGGTAGCAGGCCGTTGCGTAGCGCATGGCGAAGCAACACCCGGCGACGCGACAGGCCTTTGAGGCGTGCGGCTCGAATGTAGTCAGTCTCCAGCACGTCGATCATTTCCGAGCGCACCATGCGCGAGACGTGGGCGACCATGATCATCGACACCGTGAGAGTCGGCAGAATCAGATGGCGAATGCCTTCGGCAAAGTTGTCGCCAAGTGGCACGTAACCTGTAGCCGGAAGCAGCTGCCAGACATCCGCAAAGAGCAGAATCAGCAGCGTGGCGGTGACGAACTCCGGCAACGACACGCCGATATACGACAACACGCCGATGATCAGGTCCACGGGACGACCCCGGCGCACAGCGGCGATGATTCCCAAGGGAATCGCTACCGCCAGCATCAGCAGCAACGAGCAGCTCGCCAGCAACAATGAGCGGCCCAGCGCATCAACCAGTGAGCCAAGTACCGGCTGGCCATTGCGCATCGACACGCCCAGATCGCCTTGCAGTACCGCCATCAGCCAGTGGCCGAATTGCAGCCACGCGGGCTGATCGAGGCCAAGCCTGGCGCGCAGGGCAGCCAAGGCCTCGGGCGTGGCGCTCTGGCCCAACAATGTCACCGCAGCATCCGCCGGGAGCAACTGTGTGATGGCAAATACCAGCAATGAAACGATCAGCAGGGTGTACACGACCAACAGCAAACGCTTGGTCAGATAAGCAGCAGTCACAGATTTATCCTCGGTTCATCCACGCTTCGGCGCGCTGTCGTCCAGCCAGGCCTGATCCAGACGGAATACCGCGCCGCGCGGGTGCAGTTGGTAGCCCTGCACGTAGTTGCGCTGGGCGGCCAGTACGTCGAAGAAGGTCGGGATCAGCGACGGAACCTGCTCGTGCATCAGCTTTTGCGCAGTGGCGTACAGTGCAGCGCGCTTGACGGGGTCATCGGTGCCACGAGCAGTTGTCACCGCCGTGTCGAACTCGGCGTTGTTCCAGCGGGTTTCGTTCCAGGCGGCGTTCGACGTGTACAGCAGCGAGAACACCGCATCGGCCGAAGGCTGCATGTTGTAGAAACCGACGTAGAAATTGCCTTTCTTCCAGACCTGATCCAGGTAAGTGCTGTTGGCCATGGTGGCGACGTTGATATTGAAACCGGCAGGCTTGGCCATTTCGCGTACGGCAATGCCCAGTTGTGTCCGGGTCGACGGCTTGTCCGAGGCAACCAGGGTAATGTCCAGACCGTTCGGATAACCGGCGTCGGCCAGCAATTTTTTCGCCTGCTCGATATTGGCCTCTCGCAATGCGATATCGGTGTAGTAGCGGTAAGCGGCATTGAGCGGAGTGTCGTTGCCGGGGGTACCAAAACCCTCAGCAACAAAGTCCACGAGGGCGGCGCGATCGACGCACAGGGACAGCGCCTGACGAACGCGAACGTCGTTGAACGGTGGCTGGTCGCACGCCATGTTGATATTCAGGAACTGTCCGGACGCGACGCGCAGGCCCGTTACGCCGCTAGCGCTACTGAGACGGCTGAACTCGGTGGCCTGAGCCGAAAGCATCAGGTCGATGTCGCCGGACATCAGCGCCGAGCTTTCAGAGGAAGGATCGGGGTAGACCCGGATTTCGATGCGATCCAGATGCGGGCGCTGCGGGTCGTAGAAGTGTTCGTTGCGGGCAACCACTACCATGCGTTCCGGCTCGAACGACACCAGTTTGAACGGACCTGTACCCACGGCCTCGCGGGACAATCGGGCCAGGTCGCCTTGCACGATAGCGGCTGGGACAATCTTGGCATCCGGGTAGGCCAGGCTTACTGGCAAGTCGGCGTAAGGGGCGCTGGTGGTGAGCTTGACGCGTAAGTCATCCAGGGCCTCGACGGTTTGAATGGGGCCGATGTTGCGTAAGCCGGGCGAAGCGGTTTTCGGGTCAAGGATCGCTTGCAGGCTGGCGGCGACGTCCTTGGCGGTGCAGGCGCTGCCATCGTGGAATCGCAGGTTACTGCGCAGCGTGAAGGTCCATTCGGTGAGGGCGTCGTTATGGATCCAGGACTGCGCCAGATCCGGTTCGGCCTGCATGTCCTGACTCAGGCGGGTCAGGCCGTTATAGAGCAGCTCGCTGAGCAGATACTCGGGGTTGACCCGCGCCAGCAGCGGGTTAAGCATGCCAACCGCTTGGTCGACGCTGATGCGCAGCGTGCCACCTTTGCGAGCTGCAGCGCTAGCCCAGAGCGTGCCGGAAAACGGCAGCATGGCAGCGCCGGTGACAATGGCGGAGGTGGTCAGGAAGCGACGGCGGTTGAGTCTGAAAACTGTAGTCATGGCGATACTTCACTTTGCAATGAGTGGGCGTAGGGCAGCCAGATAAAAAGCCGATAACCAGTCTTGATGCCGGTCTTCGGTATTTCCAGTGTTCAGTCGGTTGGAGCGTTGGCAGACACTGTCGGAGTGAAATCAGCCGCCAGATAAGCCAGGATCGATTGCGCCAAAGCGATCAGGTCGCTGCGCGTGGTGTATTCATCGGCGGCATGGATTCGGCTTTCCGGGCGGATCAGCCCACCCAGCAGAATCTCCTGGATCCCCGCTTGCTGTACCCAGCCCATGTCCGAGCTGCTCGACGAGCCGTAGCACTGAAACTGCTCCGGGGTGAAACCAAAACCAACACCCAAAGCGGCCTGCCAGCGTGGCCAGTGTGGACCGGTTGGGTCGGCAACCGGCGCCAGATGGCCGATCACTTCATGCTCGACGAACAACGCCTCGCTATCCGCCATGGCGGTATCAATGCAGTTTTGCAGTTCGGCCATGACCTGTTCGTATGGCTCCTGAGGCGCGTAACGACGATTGATCAGGATGTCGAACTGCGCCGGCACCGTTGATCCCTTGCTGCCACCGTGTGCGGCGGCCAGAGTCATGCGTGAAATGAGCGGGGCACCGTTGTAGTGAGGCGGTGCGGGCATCGGCCAGGCCCGTTTTTGGACTTCGAGCTTAAGGCAGTGCAGCGCATTCAGCAGTGGCAGGCTCTGTTCAATGGCATTGATTGCGTTGACCGGTTCACCCGAATGAGAGGAACGGCCTTTGACAGTAATCTTCAGATCGATGCTGCCGAAGCAGCCCGCCCAGATGCGTGGCGCCGCACCACCGTTGAAGCTGAGAATATGGCCTTCTACTAACTGCTGTTCAGCCAGATAACGGATGCCGGGGTACAGACCGCCTTCTTCGTCCGTACACAGCAGTAGCGATGGGCAATAGCGCAGCGGCAGGTTGAAACGCTGCGCAGCGCGCAAGGCGGCGAGGGTGGAGGCGATGCTGCCTTTCATGTCAGCGGTGCCACGCCCGATCAGTTTGCCTTCGACTTCGGTCAGTTGCAGCGGCGGCTGAGTCCAGCCATCGCCCGGCGGCACGGTATCGACGTGGAAATACAGGCTGCAGACTTCCTGATCGCCAGGCTGACGGGCTACAAGGTTGACGCGCTCGCCATAGGCTTCGCCGCTGCGGGTCTGCCATAGCACTTCGGGCACGTTGACGCGCCGGGTATTCATACCCAACGGAGTGACCAGTTCATCCATGAGGTCGGCAAAGGCACCGTAACCCGCCCCAGGAGGAAAACAGGTATCCACTGCGATCATTCGTTGCAGATCACTGATTAGCGAATCATGATCCGCCTCGATCGACTCGAGTGCCTGTTTCAGCGTCGCCTTCGTCGTCATTTCCGCTCTCGATGTATTTCTATATAGTTTATAGTTAAGTGTCCACGCACGGCTCGTCAAGGAAAAAATATGACAGATAGCAATTTGCCGCTCGCAACTGGGAGTTTCTCTAGGTTGAGCGAGAACGACAGCGCGCCGCTGTATGAGGTGGTCAAACGGCATATTTCTGAGGCGATCCTGCTCGGCGAGTGGACCAGCGGAACAGTGATCCCCAGCGAAAATGCATTGGCGGCTGATTTCGGCGTGTCAGTCGGAACCATCCGCCGCGCGTTGGCCGAACTGGTGTCCGAGGGGATGCTGATGCGCCGCCGCAAGACTGGCACCGTGGTTACCGGCTGGGCACCGCTACACAACTTGCGTTACTTCTTCCAGTATTTCCGTTTGCACAACAAGGAAGGCGCACTGCTGAAGTCGCGCACCGCCTTACTCGACTACCAACTCGGCGAGGCCACTGCGTTGGACGCCGAGAAGTTGCTGATCGAAGAGGGTGGCCCGGTTTATCGCCTGCACCGGTTGCGTAGCATTGATGGCGTAGCTGCAATGCACGAGCGTTTCACCGTGGTTGCCAGCAAGGTTCCGGACTTCCCAGGGCCAGACGAGCTGCCGGAACTGCTTTATCGCTATCTGCTTGAGCAATACGGTCTGCGTGTAGCCGCCGTGCGCGAGCAACTGACGGCGGGATTGGCCAATGCCGAGGATTGCCGCCTGCTGGAGCTGACTGCGCCCCATGCGGTGATGATCATTGACGCGGTGTCCTTCGACCAGGCCGCCACGCCGGTGATGATGACGCACCAGCGCGCTAGCACCGAGCACTTCATGTACGTCAACGAAATACGCTGAGGCGTGGCCTGGCTACTACGGATAGCTATCGAGTTGCGGAGGCACCCGAGGAGTGTACTGTTTCATTCGGACCAAGGGTGCCCAATACATTGGCCATAAGTTCAGAAATGAGTTGTCGCAATCTGGGGTTCGGCAGAGCGCATGTTGTAAAAGCGGTGTATGGGATAACGAGCCGATGAAGCGCTTATTTTCTAGAAATCAGATTGGGTGCCTGAATAAGTGATGGCTTGGACATAAGGACAGGGCGGATACGCAACGCTTCTGTTCTTTCCGCAAATGAGCGTTTTTGACGCACTCAGGGGTATTTTTTTTGAACGTCGCAGCGGTGATTGCCATGGCCACCGCGAGCATCGCTGCGCAAGGCGTAAATACCGCCATGGGTTTGAGTGAAAAAAGTATATGAACCAAGGTACAACGAGCGGTGGCATCACCGCTCGTTTAGCGTAACCATCCGGCAAAGTCATCGACCAAGCCCTGCAAAGCCCAGACATGGTGTGCATCTAAAGTTGATCTGGCCCCCAAATGTTGGACATCAATATAAGGGGAGGCGTATGAAAAAATACACAGAGCAGGCGAAGCTCGCAGGTAACCGTCCGGCCAACACATGTTCCCGAGGTTGCACTCAGGTCGAAATTCCGAATAGCCTTATCGACCGCCGAGACTTCCTCCGCCGTCGACACCAATCACTTGACCCGTGATGTAGGAAGCCCCATCACTCAGGAGAAACGCAATCAACGACGCAACCTCTGACGGAGTGCCTAGCCGTTGCATAGGAATTGTCGAAAGTATTTTCCGCTCCTCGTCCCCACCCACAGGTCTTGTTTTTCGAAAAAGTTCGGTCTCTATCGGGCCCGGAGCTACAGCATTTACGGTGATGCCGACAGGTGCTAACTCAAGTGCCCAGGTGCGGGTGATGCCTACCCGATCGCTGTCGAAGAGGCGAGGGCGTTGATTGGTCCACAGACTATCGTCATACCAGCGATCAATGGCCTTCCTTGGTGGTATTTCTTGAAGTCCACTTCGGTGTTGTCAGGCACCCGCTTGAAGGCTGTGGATCCTGAAGGCATTGTCGAAAAACATATCCCTACGGACGCAGTCATTGGGTGTGTTGTATTCCCATCTTGTACGGTTATGAGCCCCGGGGTGATAAGGCATATGTCCGGAAGCAAAATCGTTTTCGGCGAACCTGGTGGTGGCAGCAGCAATCGAGCTTCAGTAGTGGCTAGCGTTTTTCTTGAGGCCGGTTTTGACGCTCATGACCACGAGAACATACGTGAGGAAATATGGCTAAAGCTGCTCGGGAACGCATGCTTCAACCCTGTCAGTTTGCTGGTCGGCTGCTCGACCGATGAGATGATCGATGATGCATTCCTCAGCACTTTGTTCATTCAGATGATGGGGGAGCTACTTGAGCTTGGGGACCAACTGGGTATCTCCCCCGAAATTGATCCGGAGCAGCGATTAGCGATTGCGCGAAAACTTGGAAAGGTGAAAACGTCGATGTCAGTGGCTGATCTGGCAGGTGTCTCGATACCACGGACAGGCACTGTGTACGCCTTGGCTCGTATGAGGGCAAAATCCCTTGGCCTGTTGCTAGACTGCGGACTCGGATAAGGCTGCTACTGATCTGTTTGGAGTCTTCTGTCTGTTGATCAGCCGCAGCGGTAATGTTCAGGTTCATGGCGTGAATCGATGCCACCGAGTGACGGATGTCACTTAATACCTGTCCGGCGGCACGCGCCAGTTCAACGCTGGATTGGCTCAACGTCTCACTCTGCTGCATAAGTTCCGTTGCGTCCCGAGCTCCTTCCTTCAGGGAAGCTATCAGAGTTTCGATCTCGCGAGTTGACTGTTGGGTGCGTTGTGAAAGCCCACGAACCTCCTCCGCTACAACAGCAAAACCACGTCCACTCTCACCCGCGCGGGCAGCTTCGATGGCGGCATTGAGGGCCAACAAGTTGGTTTGTTCGGCGTCAGGCGAGTTTCAGATCCTAAACGTGCTGTCAGCAGTGTCCAGTGCGAAGTCCCACTGCAATGAGCGAGGATGCGGCGCTCCTGGCTGCGAAGCGCCAGTATCCTAATCCATGCCACAGACGCGAAAGTCTATGCAGTTTAAAGGGGCAATGTTAGTGACCTGCGAGCAATAGCCTTGGCGGAATGCAGATACGTCATTTAACATAATATACATTATGCGTACCCTTGGATTTCAATTGGAGGTGGTCGTGGGCAAGCTTTTCGCTGTTGTCGGGTTTCCTTAAAAAGGATAAATGAGTCTTTAAAATAAATAATCGATATAGATCAAGATCTTATCGGATATTCGTGATGCGTCGATTAGAATTTATTATTTTCAGCTGCTATTTGTGTAGATACGTCGCTCGCACTCTAATGCCTAGGCATTCGCACAATCAGCGTTTTCCCCACGCAAAATTGAAACTACATCGCCCTGATTGTCCTATTTTGAAATTTCCTCGCTAGAGACATCGCTCTCAGGCCCCTGACGCTGACCATTTAAACTGCGTTGACTTTCGCGTCTGTGGCTTGATAGGGATACTGGCGCAAGGCTAGGTTCGCAGCCATGAGAGCCGCATCCTGACCTCGTTGCAGTGGGACTTCGTACTGGACGCCGCCGGGCAAATGGCTGCACAGGATTCAGGATACGAAAGCCCCTGTTCATTGTGGCGACGATTTTCGCGATGTAGCTGCGTGTCTCCGATCTGGTTGGGAGAGAAAACTGGAAGCCCGACATGTGAGATCTGCGCAAGGACGGTGCGGTAACTGGTGATATCACGGGGCTGGTAAGGGTAACAAAGCGGGCAAAATCAGCGTGAGAGATGATTATGGGGAGAATTAACTGAAACGCTGGCGCATACCTCAGGCCTATCTCCCCTACCCGGCTTCAGGGAGCGCACTCCAGTAATTGCAACCTGACGCGGGCGCGCGGGACTATCAGATCGGCATGTCCGGCTAGTTCTTCAAGAGGTATTCGATCGGGCTCTGGAGCGGATGCAGGCCGAAAACTGGGCAGATGAGAACGTCAGTCGCCTGTGTGCAGCGTTGCTCCACTGATTGCGCCACACCTCTGCGACTTTCGATGCGCCGTACCGAGATATGAAGGACCACCAGGCAATAGCCTTAGTACGACGCAGAATGTGTACTACAACTCAGAGGATGAGCAGCTGGCTTATTCGATCAAGCGGCTACCTATATGAAAGGACACATTTAATTGGAATCGCGCATGCAAACGTTATTGGTTTTGCAACTAAAGGGCCAGACCGCTCGCATTCACGGCATTTTTTGATTGGCGGGCATGCTTTGGGATCTAGGACATCTATGAAAGAAGGACATTGCCGGTCACCAACCAAGAGCATTCAGTCGACTCAACGCCGGGTCTGCACCAGGGAAATGCAGTCTTCAACAATAGTCCGGCTCGAAGACGGACCTGCGTACCCAGACACATTCAGGGCTGAAAACACCTCAATCGCATCCGCTGAAAGAAAGCTGCGATATCGGGGTGACTGCCGAATGCGACGCAGCTTGACGAGCGCTGCGAAGACCGCTTCGGTGTTCACTTCACGCTGCTTTTTTTCGTCAGAGGCCATTACTCCCTACCTTAGGTCAGAAGCCGCGTGGGAACAAAGATTACATTCCCCTAATTCTGGTCCAAAAGCAAGATGTGTAAATGGACTCTGGGGATGGGTAGTGAGCCAAGATCTTCGTATAAGTTTATACCGGGATTGCAACCGGAAGAACCATGGTGGGCTGCGTCAGCTACCCCTGCCCGCTTAGATCACAAGTTTCATAAGGAAATGATATGCCGCCTGTCGTGGATGCGATCATCGATCCTGCAGTGTATTGACCTCGTTTTCTATTGATTTTAGAAGGCTTGATAGGTCCTGATCGTTCTCTTTATACAGATAAGTCATGACCATCAACGTCAGAGGGTGGACCTCAAGCACTTTCGACAGCTGCTCCATTTTTTCCAAGGTCGGACTCTTAATGCCTCGCTCTAGAGTGCTTAGATAGGTTCGACTGCTGGTTTCCGAAAAATCTTCCTGAGTGAGTTGCTGCCGATTACGGACCTGTTTTAGCGCCAGACCAAACGCTGTCTTGAGTTCCAATTTGCCGATTCCGCAAAAGGAACGATGAGGCGCTATCGAGTCCTATAGGGCTACAATCTATAGTGTTCATTTGGAGGATTTACCATGTTTACCACTCATCGCGAAGCAGAAATTGGACTGGAGCTACCGGGTGAAGCTTCCCCGGCTACCGGGCAACAGGTGTGGAGGTATATAGAGCAGGAGCTGATGTTACCTTGGATTTATTTGCAAATAGTTCGTCGAAACGGTCGCGAGGAAAACGCTAGCATGCTGATGCTCTATCATGCCCACGAGCTAAGGCAATTGATTGATAATCAGTCGGCCCGAGTCTGGGTTGAACAGGCCCAATTCGTAACTCCGCCGTATATGAATGGCCAGTCCCAATGGGTCATGGAGCCACTGAAGCGGGTCTCACTGGTAGAAGACCCGGTAGACAAAGCGAGGTTTCCGGTTTTTGAGGTGGCAAGCGGCGCCATCTATTCGTTGAGGGGCGAAACGCGCTTAGATTTAACACCTGTGGAAGTCCTGTTTAGCGCAGAGGACGACCTTCGTCCCCATTGACGAGCTCTACTGATGGGGGGACATGCGTTGACGTCGATGAGAGTCTCCAAGGAATGGCAATTGTTTCGCCCTGCTGCCGCTGGACAATCTCACTGCTTAGCCTGAGTGAACGCGATCACGACCGTCGATGTTCTTAGGCTTGAAGGACCCAGACGAAAGGTCGTTGGTACATAACTGTTCTATCGCGGGAGGTAAAAATGACCACGCCCCACGAGCGTACGCGCTCAGTGATCCAGACTCGTGATTTTTTGATCGAGCTATCTCGCGATACCTCGCTGCCTGACCGTCTTCGCCGAGATGCTGAATTTCTATTACGGCATTACCCGGCTAAAAGCGATATGGCGCTAGCCGGTCTGATGGAACAGCAAACCGATTTTATAGGCGGACTGATGGGGCCCGTCTTCGGCGCACCAAACAGTGATTAAATGCATCATCACAGATCATCTCCCGCCAAATACTAACCATAGGGTCTGCAGCAGAGCTGCCCTTGCCCAAAAAAAAGAAATCCTGGACGGCGGGCGATCAAACGGCAGTTCATCAGTGTGAATGATCACCCTGCTATCCGGCCAAGAGGCTCAAGTTCTCTTCTATTCTGCGCCGCGATGTCCAGAAGTCTTCCTTGCGTCTTACGCTTGCTTCTCAACAACCCTCGGGCTTCTGCCTCAATGGCTGACTTTGTCTGCCACTTGAGAGTTTTCAGTTTTCGTCGACCCTTCATGCTATTCCTCGCCTTATGTTCTCGGGATCATTTCTGCCAATTGCATTCGACGGTGCATCAATAGGTACACACCACATAAAGGCCGCCCTCTTGATCCTCACTTGAAAGGCCAGAGGAGGGAGCAGAAGTCCATTGAGGACATCCCTCGTAGATCATTCCCGGCGGGGATGGAGGCTGAAGCTGTAGAGCCTACGTTCTGAAATTCGACGGCGATGCACAATCCCACATCTTGGGTTGGAGGAATCGGTGACAATCTAGATGTCCTTTAATGTCGGCGGGATGTAGGCGTTTTCCTAGATTGGATCAGACAGGCCCAACGCGTTCACTGATAGACTCCGTACTCAATACGTTTCAGATAGTCCTGTACAATTTTGTACCCTAAGGCGTTGTCAATAATATCCAGCGGTGCGTCAACTTCCAGATATTTGCACGGCCGCCCCAGCCATTCTTCAGCCAATCTTTGACTCCCAAAAACGTTGGTTGCGTACTCCAATACCTTTGCGTATTGGAAAGCTAAAGCGCTCTGATGGGAGCTAAGGCGAACAGTTTGCTTCTTACCGTGACGAAGGGTCTTCCCGAACGACTGACCTAGGACACGGCCCAGGATATTCCTTTCTAAATAGAGGTCGGAGCTTGACAACATCTTGTACAGATTTTTCAACTCAAAGCCTTTTGCTATGAGCCCGTAGATTTGTACCGGGCTGAGCTGCGCTGAATCAGCACGGAGGAGAAACTCCGTTGGCTTTTCAGAACCGGGTATAGTTTTGGCAGTGGATCTCTCAGAGGAAGCCATGGCATAAGCTCTGCTGGCGATGCTTGAAACCATTCTAGCTCCATTTGGTTTTCTTACGGGTGTTTTCAAAGATCCGGTTCTGGAGCATTGCTTCGATAGAAGTTGGCCATTCCGGTATGTATCTTCAAACCCAGCAATTCAAGAACTTGAATCGGAGGAGACTGCCCCGGGGTTTCACTGAGCGTCGATGGCCCCTATAGTGTCCGCCTCTTGATAGCCAAAGGAAGGGCTATGACGCTGATCATTTGTACAGATTATGTGTCCGCTAATAAAGAAGCTTTGGCCGAAGCACTGCCCAAGCGCCTGTCACTGACCGATCCCCTTGCACGCTGGACCGCAGCGCCATGAGGCCCGGCATTTTTCGCTTACTCGACGAACTACCTGATTGATGTCGAGCATGGTGTGATCATGGACGTGGAGCCAACGCCTGCCATCGAACCGCCGAGGTCGAAAGCACCAAGACCATGATTGAGCGGGTCGAAGAACAGTTCGCCATCAAGCCGGATCGGCTCATTGGCGATACTGCTGATGGAACCGCACCGATGCTGGCCTGGATGGTGGACGAAAAAGATATTGAGCCGCATATGCCGGTTTGGGACAAAACCGAACGCAAGAACGACAGCCTCTCGATCAGTGATTTTCAATGGAATGAAGAAGCGCAGGAATATCGTTGCCCCACTGGACACGCCCTTCGTAGCGAGTGGCGGGCCTTCAAGAACCAGCGCTCACATGTCACGAAAGCCGACACCATCATCTTTCGATCCCGACAAACCGACTGCGCTACATGCTCGATGAAAGCGCGCTGCTGCCCGAACACTTCGTTCCGAAAAATCGCCCGTAGTGTCCATGAAGCGGCGCGAGATGTGGCCCGGCGGATCGCTACGACACCGCAATACTTGTGCTCTCGCCATGAGCGCAAGAAGGTCGAAATGTTGTTCGCGCACCTCAAGCGAATCCTGAAACCGGATCGATTGCGGCTAGGAGGCATGACCGGTGCAAACGACGATTTTACCTTGGCGGCAGCGTTACAGAATCTAAGGAAATTAGCGAAACTGACCTCTCAAGGGCCACCGACCACGGGATAGGTACGCCCGGAATCAGCAAAAACCCTCAAATTAACCCACTGACCAAGCTACAAAGATCAACGCAGAACCGAAAAACTACGCAACGTGGTGAACAGGTTCTGAAGTGACGGCCAACCTTGATGCCTTCCAGTCTGAAAATTTCAATTTTTTCAACAGGGTCGGTCGAAAGCAGTCGTGCGGGTCACCGAAAATGCTTGGCCACTCAACAGGTGGATAGAGCCAGAAAACACCCCACCTCCGCTGCCCCCACGGCAACCCAGACCGCCAAGGCAACCCAGAAGCCCAGATACAACCCCAGCGCGATCAGACCAAACCTCAAGATCAGAACAATCCACTGGTACAAAACAGGATTGATGCCTTTACCGATGAAACGCAGGTTCATGGCCCGCTCCAACCCAAGGTATCGGCGAAAGATCGAACCGAGTAAGTACCCTGCCCTGTGCGCTGTAGTCGGATTGTCAGTTGATTTGTCCATATTGGTTCTCCTCGACCCCATTTAACGGAAGTGGGCCACGTACAGAAAATCAAAGACGGAACCGAATTGAAATCGTACTTTTCCGAGTGATGCGTAGGAAAGATCCGAGAGCAATGAATTAGCTTCTGCAGCCCTGATTTAGCTTTAGGATCAGGATGGTCGTTACCACTATTATCCGCAGCAACACGGACGAATTTCTCAAAGGACTTTGCATATGTTTTGGCTCGCATTGATCGGGGTTATCACATTCATTTTTTGGAGCCGTTCGAAGAGGACGGTAGCAGCAGAGCAAGCGTATCGCCATTCGCTCCACCGACTGAGACATGATCCGCGCAATCAGGATCTTCGCCAGCAGGCATTAGGTTTGGGCCGTCAGTACGCCAACCTGCTCAGGGGCAGTAACGGTCATGCCCTTTTCGACGAGGTTGCTCTGATGACCGATATCAATGCCGCGTGCGCAGGTGCGATGGGCCAAGAGCAAAGCACCCACCCCACCGACAGCGTTGAGTTACGACTAGAGAAACTTCAGTCGCTCAGACAGTACGGGCTCATTGATGAGGCTGAGTACGCACAGCGTAGGAAGGAGATTCTAGGAGCTATTTAACCGAAGAAGAATCGAGATAGCTCATGGTGACCTGGAGCCGACGCTCAGAAGTGGCATCACCAGCGCCACAGCATGATTTCCTGATTGATGCCTAGTGATCCTCACCCTGCAAACCAAGCCGATAAGCCCACTGCACGATGTCCGCAGAGTTGTGGGCATCAAGTTTTTTCATCAAATTGAGCCG
Source organism: Pseudomonas sp. DSP3-2-3 (assembly GCF_049898225.1). Taxonomy (NCBI): domain Bacteria; kingdom Pseudomonadati; phylum Pseudomonadota; class Gammaproteobacteria; order Pseudomonadales; family Pseudomonadaceae; genus Pseudomonas; species Pseudomonas sp. DSP3-2-3. The sequence continues at coordinate 26,193 of NZ_JAFCXH010000017.1, forward strand.
ATGTGTTTCCACCGTTTTCAAGCTGATACACAGGATTTGCGCCACGTCACGGTTTCGCGAGCCTTCGGCAACCAGTTTGAGGACCTGCCGCTCGCGCTCGGTCAGGGTTATACCGCTCACCGCTTGGCCACTTCGCAGCGCGGCAACTTGCGCGGCATCAAGGCCTGAGTCTATGTAAATATCCCCGGCGCGTACTTGACTGATTGCGTTCAGGAGATCGTCACGACGACTTCGCTTGAGTACGTACCCCAGCGCTCCCGCTTCAAAAGCCAGGGCGGCGTTATGTTCGGAGACGTTGGAGGTCAGCGCGATGATCTTTATCTCGGGCCAACGCTTGCTGATCAGGGTAAGCGCCGAGACGCCATCAAGCAGTGGCATATTCAAGTCCATCAACACCAGGTTCGGCTGCACAGCGCGGCACATACTAATGGCTTGATGACCGTCCTGCGCCTCACCGACTATTTCCAACTCGCTTTCATCAGCAAGCAGAGCGCGCAAGCCCTCAAGAATCATGGCGTGATCATCGACTAGCAATAAACGGCATACAGGCATCTTCAGATCATCCGGAGCGTAGGGGTCAAGACTGACGGGCAGCGAGGGTCAAACAGTGCATTTCCAGCCGATGGAGCATCGCGCTGATGGTTGAGATGTCAGCGTCATGACAAGCCTGCTCCATCAATGCCGCGTCCTGCTCCATTGAAGTTTCGCCAAATTGTCCGGTGCTGCCCTTAAGGCTATGGGCGACACTGGCGGCCTCAGCATGATCGGCCGATCCAATCGCGCTCTTGAGTCGGGCCAGCAATGCCTGGCAATCCTCACTGAACAACCGCTGCAAACGGGGCGAGCGCAGCGGGTCATGGGGATCTGACGCCGGCGCTATGGCTGGCACCCTTGGTGCCGAAGGCGGCTCCGGCGCTCGCAGTTCCATGTTGCGCCCCAGCTGCCAGCCAATCACCGTAGTTATGGCATCAAACAACTGCATCGGAAGTACCGGTTTGGCGAGGTAGTGATTGGCACCTGCTTCGATGAAACGCTCGCGATCACCGCGCATGGCGTTGGCCGTCAGGGCGATCACGTAAACCTCGTCATCGAGTGCGCCGGACTGCCCGGAGCGCAGCACTCGGACGGCCTCCATTCCATCCATACGGGGCATCTGACCGTCCATCAGCACCGCGTCGAACACCTGCTGCCCAAGCATTTGCAACGCCTCGATACCATCGCATGCCAGGCTGACCCGATGACCGAAACGCTCGAGGAACAATTGGGTGATTTCCCGATTGGTGGCGATGTCGTCTACCACCAGAAAATCCAGGCTGTAGTCGTGTCGCTCAAGCGCTCGCAGGGGTGATGGCGCATCGTTGAGCGTCGGCGTAGCGCCGCTCTGCACCTGGCATAAGGTGCGATAGAAATGCTGACGACGAAGCGGCCTGACCACGCACGCAGCCAAGCCCCAGGCTTGCAGTTGAGCGGCATCGGGCAGAGACTCGACGTGAGATGCCATCAGTACGATACGCGCCGCGGCCAACTGCGCACTGGCGCGGCAGATGCCGGCGAATTCAATGCCATCAACCAAAGGCAGGCGCCAGTTGACCAATACCAGATCAAACATGACTCCCAGTTGCGCCTGCTCCTGCATCAACCGCAACGCGTCATCGGCATTTGAAGCGCCCTGGCACAGCATCTGCCAGTGGCCGAGCATGCCCATCAACGAGTCACGCTCTTCACTGTGTTCATCAATCACCAGTGTGCGCAGCCCCCACAGCCGGGAAGCGTCGACCACCCTGGCCGGTGATCGCGGCAACGGCAGCGTCAGGCTGAATGTTGAACCGACGTCCACCTGACTCTCCAACTCAATACTGCCGCCCATCAACCCGGCCAGACGCTGGCTGATGGACAGGCCCAGACCGGTTCCACCGAAATTTCGGGTAGTCGATGCGTCAGCCTGCAGAAAGGCTTCGAATACAGCATCCTGCGCAGAACCTGCGATGCCGATTCCGGTATCCACCACCTTGAATCCGAGCCGGTCGCCCTCCCCACACCAGACCTCCAGCCGAACAGCTCCCCTAGCGGTGAATTTCACGGCATTGCTCAAAAGATTGAGCAGAATCTGCCGAAGCCTCCAGGGATCACCCATCACCTGTTCCGGGACACTGGTGGCAATGTGGCAAATCATGCGCAAACCTTTTTCAGCAGCACGCGGTGCCAATAGTTCAATGACCTCCTCGACCACCTCGATCAAATCAAACTCGATCCGCTCAATGCTCAAGTTGCCGGATTCAATTTTGGAAAGGTCCAGAATGTCATTGATCAGCGCCAACAACGCTTCGGAGTTTTCCCGTATGGCGCCCACAAAATGCTGCTGCTGAGGGTTCAGTGGCGTATCGGCCAGCAGATGATTCATGCCGATCACCGCGTTCATCGGGGTACGGATCTCATGACTCATGTTGGCCAGGAACTGGCCTTTGAGTTGGCTGGCTTGCTCGGCCGATAGCCGGGCGACCTGCAACTCATTGGTCCGGACTTCGACCAGATCTTCCAGCCCCGCCTGCTGAGCTTCCAAGGCATCGAGCAGCGTGTTGTAGGCCCTGGCAAAACGCCCGAGCTCATCTTCACGGGTCACTGGCAGCCGACGCGACAGATCATCGCCATCGACGGTAAGCTCGACTTCATGGGCAAACAACGCCAAAGGACGTGCCAGCTCGCGCCGCAATACCAGCAGCAAGCCCAGTGTCAGCAGGACAAAGCCAATCAGCGCAAAAGGTACTTCGCTAAGAATCAGCCCCAAAGCGCCCGCCCGTAACTGCGCCTGCGGATAAAGCGTCAGCAGATACCAGTCCGGCTCACTCAGGTGGGCGACCACCATCGGCGAAGCGTCAAAAAACCCGATTCGAGGGAACCCGGATCCGGCCGGGAAACTGTCCAGCAGCTTCTTCAGATCGTCTTGAGAGACAGCACTCATCAGGTTTGCAGAGAGATCCGCAACCCTTCGTCCCTGGGCATCCAGCAACAGACTTGGGTAACCGCTCAATAGCTGTTCGATGCGGGTCAGCCGTTCATTGAGTTTGAGCTCATAACCGGTCATGAACAGCGGTTTGCCGGCGGCATCACGGGACACCACCGACACGCTGAGCAACTGCTGATCGAGCAATGCATCGTAATAAGGCCCTGACCAGACCACTTGCGGGCCATTGACTGGCAACTGGTCGAACAATGCGCGCAATTGAGCGGTACGGTTCTGCACAAACCCCGACGGAATATCAAGTTGCGTGGAGAACGCGGCCCCCGCATCAGGAAAATAGAAAAACGTATCCACGGTCATCGCCTGCCCCGCAGTGCCGAACGCTTCGGCTGCAGAGGCTGCACGCGCCAGCCTGTCAATCGCGACACGGTTGTCGACGTCGTCTGGCGAGGGTGGGTTAAGCACCCAATGCATGGTGCTGCGCTGGAAGATATTGCTGCCAAACTCGTTGGCCGCTCCACTTTCCCAGCGCGTCATCAGCCGCTTGGCCCCCTCTTGTGCGTCGCGAAAATCATCGTTATCGACACTGGAAAGCAAACGCATGCGCTGGCTCAGATCATTGAGGGCCTCGCTTTGCAGCTGCTCGAAGGTTCGCCAGGCGCTGAGCCCCGCGGCCACGCACCAGCTCAACGCCAGAACCAGCGCCAGCACACAGGTGATCCGCAGCGCGAGCGATCTTCGCCAACTCGTCATCGCACACCGACTTTGCCAGAAGCGGTGCTATCTAGCTTTGAATCGACCCCCATCTTGCGCGCAATCTCCCGTATCGCCCGTTGTGCAGCCGCATCGTCGCGCAGCGACACCACCAGCAAACGTTGCACTTTTTCACCTGTGGCTGTTTGTGCAGGTTCCCGTTGCGTAGCAAGCCCCAGCGTGCGCAATTGAGCCGCCAGGTTTCTCATCCGCGTTTCGTTGTCGTAGACACCCAGGTCCAGACGCAACCCTTCGCCGGCTGCCAAGCCGGTATCCACTGGCCGAGGTGTCCAACACCAGGCGATCTGTGTAGGTGGTTGAATGTTGGCGACACCCTGCTGAGCCGGCGAACCAAGCGCCGAAAGGCTCACGTTCAGGGCAGCGGCCTGAGCCTCCATCGCCGTGAGTTGCTCGGCAATGCTTTTCAGGCGCTCATCCAGGACAGCGACCTGCACCTGCAGCTCATCGGCTTTGGCGTACTTCTCAAGCAGCACCTGTTCACCTTCCTGGCGATACGTCAGCTGGATGCCAATCAGGTTTTCGCTGCCCATCAAATTACGCTGGCTCGGAAAATCGGCAGCCGTGAAGGTGTGTTGCCCGCCGTTGAACAATCGCAGGAAATCGACGAAAGCGCGGTCGCCGGTCCAGTGTCGGGTCAGCTTGAAGTTGGCGAAGCTGATCTCCAGTGAAACATCCGCACAGGCCCCTGGCGCCCAGACGAAACTGGCGCTGGTCGGGAAGTTGAAGTTGTCCAGGACCGTGGAGCGGCCACTGCATTGCAGCGTCAGGCGCGTTTGCTGAGGCAAAGAACGAGCACTGATGTTGACCTGGGAGGGCGAGGCCGAAAGCTCCACCACCGCAGCAGTAGCCTGCAGCGTTGCAATGCTTTGCTTGAGCTCAGCCCGTTGCGTCGTCAGGGTTTTCTGCTCGGCGTCCAGCGCCTGCTTGCTTTGCTGCTCAGTCGCTTGCTGGGTCTGACTTTGTCGTTGCGCGCTGACCAGATCGTTCTGCGCGTGCTGCATGCGACTGACATAGGCATAGAAAGCCCCGGTCAACGGGATCTGAACGCCCAGAGATTCACGCCCGCTGTAGCGCTGCGCATCGCGCTGCACAAAAGTTTTTACCGGCCCGTTCATAAAGGCGGGCAGTTGGCCGCGGTCTCCGTACAGCAACTCGTTGAGCATCACCGGATCGCGCACACCCTGGATTGAACTGAGCAACTGCCCACTCCAGTCGCTTTGCAGACGGCAGGCGGCCACTTCAGCAACATAATGCGAAGAGAAATCCAATTGCCCGGTCACTAGTGACCAGACCACATCTTCACGCGGATCTGGTCCTTTGAGCGCCTGGATCAACGCAGTCCGAATGCTGTCGGCTTCCCAGAGCGGCGCCGCTTTGACTGCCGGGTCGGCACCAAAGCCCCAGGTGTCGAGTGCAACCTGAAATGCCTGGGCGTCATTTTTCTGCAGATCGCCAATCACCCCTTTCATGAGCTGCCCAAACCGGGCCAACGCACGGGTCTGCGTCAACTCATCGCGCAGACCACTGACACCGCTCTCGATTGATCCGCCATTGACCATGCCTTTGAGCACATCACCGCCCAAGGCATTGGTCACCTTGAAATTGGCCAGCACGCCGGACTCGGTGTGCAGATCATTATTGGCCGCCAGCTTGAGTAGACGATCCATCGCCACTGCACGACTGGCCCATGGCGCCCGGTGCTCAACCGGAATCAACTCAAAACGCGCAGCACTGCGATGCAACAGCCTTAAAAATGGGTCGTTGGAGGTACCAACCACACTGAGCGTCTGCTGCCAGTCACTGCGGGTTTTCAGACGCGTCTGCGCACTGAGCAAGCTGCCCTGAATGAATCGATACCAAGCGTCCTGAGTATCACTCTGGTACTGCTCCAGAAACTTTACCCGCTGCGCCTTCCACAATGTCTGGTCACGGCTGGCAAGGCCCAGTTCATCAATGAAGCCCAGGATTGCGCTGTGTCCTTGTGCGGTGTAGGCGCCGGACAGGCTCAGGTTTGGGTTATCGGTGTCGGTCCAGTATTCGCGGAGGAGAATGGGAGGCAAGTTGCCCTGTTGCTCAGCCCATGCCGTCAGCCAGCCCAGCGGCCGGTTTTCCAGCCCCATGCTATCGAGCTGCGACAGCAGTCCTGCACGTTGGCTCTGCATGCGGGACATGTCGGTGTCCCATTCCAGATAGGAGCGGTAACTGGCGCCAACCGTTGCCATCTGACCTGCGCTGATCGTCTCCCTTGAACCGTATATCTGGTTCAAGATGGCCAGTTCAGTGCCTGGCAATGGAAGACTGTCCATAGCGTGATCGTTCAGACGCGCGTCCAACAGGTTAATGCGGCGTACCAGAAACTCTGCATAGGCTGCAATCAAGCGCGGATCACCACTGTTAAGCGCATGGTTAAGGTTCTGCGAGATGAAGCCATCAAACACGGGCCCACGCACTTCGCTGTCAAACAACCTCACGTAATCGGCGCGATACTGTTGCACCAGCTCATCGATGTTCCGCGAAAACGGTAGCAAGCTGCGCCAGCCATTCTGTTGATCCTCAGACAGGTTAATCAATGCCTGACGAAAGCGGCGCAGGGCATCCAGATCTGTTTCCAGACCACCGGCAAAGTCTGCAGGCGCAGGAGGATTGTTAAGCGCTTCGGTCAGGACGGACTGGGTATGACGATCGGCATAAATCATTAGAACGCCGAACGCGCAACAAAGCGCCAGCCAGGTAATAACTGCGGCATGAACAAGCAATCTGCGCCAACGCCGCCAGCTGTCTATCGGACGATACGCATCGCGCTGCGAAGGCAACAATTGATCCAGCAGTTCATGGCTGAACCAGCCTTCATTCTGGGCAGTACTTCCCTGCCCCTGAGCGGTAAGGAACAGCCCACCTAATAGCGGTGGCTCGCTGTAGGGATTGGCAGAAAACGCGGGCAGCAGCAGTTTTTCAAGACGCGGGCGCAGCGCCCCAATGCGTTCCGGCAGAAAGAAGCCGTCAGCATCGGGCAGACCACGAACACCCAGTTCAATGCGCAGGTCAAACAGGCGGCGACTGATACCGAGAAACATTTCGTCGAGAAAATGGGTCGCCGTGCCATTGTGGTTGCTGCTCAGCAAACCGAACGGCTGCTCACGCTGGGCAGAGGTCAAGGCCAGACTCCATCGCTCGAAACCCGGTAAGTTTTCAGAGCCTGTGAGGACCAGGTAGACCGGGAGTCGCGCACCGAAAATCTTGACCAGATCATCCAGGCGACGGCGCAAATCCTGCCCCCGCTCGGCCAGACGCGCGTCGGAATCGCCGAGCAGATGCGCCGTGTCAATTACCAGCACCAGACCATTGAGCGGCTCACGGCGCCTCGAACGCAGTAACCAGTACAACAGGCGCCGCCACTCCGGACCGGCATCACTGTTGCCTTGCGCCAGACGGCCCGCGGGGTCCAGCATTACGCTTCGCTCAAAAAACCACCAGTCCAGTGTCCCGGTGGGTGCCTGTTGCTTGCCCTGATGATGGGGGCCTAGCGCCGACGTCAGGCCGCTATGGTGCAACAGGCTGCTTTTGCCACTACCGCTTTCGCCCAGCATCAAGAACCAGGGCAAGGCATACAGCGGTTTGCCGATGCGGCCCAACCGCGAGCCGCGTAACAACGCGATCCCGGCTTTCCAGTCCTGATCCAGATTGACAGCCTCGTCACGACCTTGAGGCAAGTCGATTTTCATGCGCGCGTGCAGGCGCCACGCATACCAGCGACGGCCGACCCAACGCGCAGCCAGAGCCGCCACAATGACGCCGATGAAGATGACGGGCACATACCACAGTGGCCAGTCCTCATAGAGGGACAGCGCCCAGATCCCTAGCGCCAAGACCGCCAGAGCCAGCACCCACAGCACAAATGCTCCTGTTTTCTTCAACATCAGCGTACCTCCAGAATGGCGCTGACTTGTCTCGCCAGGGAGAGATCAAGGCTGATGTACATCACGCAGAGGACAAACAGCGGAACACCCACCAGCAGCGCCAGTGAAGCGCCGGGCAAGCTGCGCCGAACCATGCGACCGCGCCTGGAAGTCGTTCCCTGAGGTTGCTCGAACAAGTAACTGGCCGCATCCAGCGGCACCATTTTGTTATCCAGAATGATCCGTTCCAGACATAACCGTCGATATTGGTCCAGCTCGCCCTTGGGACGAATGGAGTAACGCCCTTCAAAACCACTGAGCAATGCCAGACCAAAGACTTCTCTAGCCCCCACGGCAGCCTCGGGCAACGCTTCGAGCCGCTGGAAAAACTCAACGCCGGCACGACTGGTTGAAAAATAGTGCCGCTGCAGGGGCGCACGCCGCCAGTTCGCCGAACCCGGCCACTCCTGGGACATCGCCATTTCATCAATCCAGGCCACTACCGCAAATAACGCTTCACGCACTTCAGCCTCGACAAAGTTCAGCTCGCGGGCGCGATTGGCAGCGGCGTCAACGTGCGCGATCAGTTGAGGCGAGAGGGTTTCCCAGGATTGAGCAGGATCGGCGACCCCGACCCTGGCTGCTTCGAAGACCGGCATCCAGCAGTCAGCCAGGCGAATATTCATCATGTACGCACCACTACCAGATCAATAATCAAGTCAGCCGGCGGTTGAGGCAGGAAAAACGCCGCCTGACATTCACGTTGCAATAGGTCCCAGCCATCGCTGAGCGTTTCCAGGCGAAAGTACAACGCCCCCGCGACCCGTGGCAGGCCTTGGGGTGGCACTTGCAGATAGATGAGTTCGACGCCGGGAAGCGCTCGATTGATCAGCCCTTCCATGGCACTGATGGCACCCAGCTTGCCGTCCAGCGGCAGGCTTTCCGCCAGCCATACCGGGTCGACCGTACTGCGCGCCACCAGGAAGTAACGATGCCGCGGACCAAAGAATGCCTCCGGCAAATCGGCCTGGTGGAACCCTTCACTGAGCGCCAAGCGCACCAGCAGCTCCGAGCCAATACTGATTTCATTCAATTGCTGCCCGATCAACGCCACCAGCGCGATGCTTGCCGCACCGGCCTCCTCGTGCTTGTAAGGCGGCACGAGCTGCCGTCCGTCTACGGCTTCACCCAGCATGTCGCAGACATCGGAAAACAGGCTCAACTCCCCCACCAGTTGGCGCAACGTGCCGTATAGCTGCCAAGGCGAGATCTGTGGGGTTTCGAGCATGTGGGTCAATAACGGGCCGTATCGATTAAGCACCGCCAGGGCCATCATATGGTTGACCTGAGCACCATCGACATCGCCGCGCCGGGACTCTCCTGGCTGCTTGTAAACCGACAACTGTCGAGCACGCCCGACCAGTTCATCACGCACTTCACGCAAGGTTTGCAGCAGCATCGGTGATGCGGCGAGGTTCACGGATGGCGGCACGTAGCGCTGAATTGGGCGCACACGGTCGCCATCCAGATCGAGACGCGCAATCGGCATCAGCTCATAAGCACTCAAATGCTCCAGCTCGTCTTCCCAGAACAGGCGCAGCACGTAGGACATCGAACGAACCCGGGCTTCCGGGGAATTGCCGAGGCGATCACCAATCACCTCGGGATCGGCGGCGACAGCGAAACGCGCTTCTGCCCGGCTCCCTTCGGCCAGCGTCTCGAATACCTGGGCATTGGCATCCCCCGGCAACAAGCGACGCAGACCGACAAACAGCGTGCGCCCACCACTGAACGCCCCCAGATCCAGGGTGCGAGACTCAAGCACTGCGTTACCGGGGTATTCAGCCAGCGTGCCTTCGGGGAAACGCACCGATAATTGATCCAGCAGGCACTGTTTGGCCACCAGCGCGGGCTCGTTGATGCTCAACGAAATCAAGCCCCACGGGTAAGGATGGTTCAGCTCCGTCGTTCGCGTCAGGCGATACTCGATACGGGCATCGTTCTGCTGAAAATGCTGAGGCTGGAGGAACAAGCCCTGGTGCCAATACAACAACTGATCGATATTCATAGGGCTCGCGTTCAGGCAAAAGATGAGTAAGTGGGATGAGAGGAGATCAAGGCTGAAAGAGCACTAATTCTGGGGCCCTGGCAGGCGCACTTCGCCCTCCCTGGGTTGCACGGGTTTGGGCAGCGCAAGACGACTTTCCTTGCCGCGCAGCAGTGCATCCGGGCCGGCCAGCAAATCAATGGCAATGGGTCGCGGCGTTGCGCTCCATACCTTGCTGAACCAGCCGCTGGAGGTCACATCGACGCCGATCTGATACAGCCTCGCGCTGCGCGCCGGATCCAGATGCGCGTAACCGGCCGCGATACCGACCATCTTCGCGCCCTCCAGGCGCGGCAGGCTCACCTGCTGGCTTTGCCCAGGCTCTATGAACAATCGCGTAAGACTGATCATCCCGGTGGGTGCGCTGTTCATCATTAAGAGGCTGCTCAACTGCTGAGGACTGCCGGTATAGGCCGAAAACGCGCTGATCTGATCAAACTGGGTAACGACCACCATCAGGTTGTGAGCCTGGCCGTCGTACTGATTGAGGTCCGTGTCTGCGGTAAACGTCAGTTCGATGGCGTTCTCGGCATAGTCCCATTTCAATTCGCTGAGGGCTTTCTGCTCAGGCGTCAGCTCCTGGGTGCTGCACGCGGTCAGCAACATCAAAGTGATTGCGAGGTAGCCGATACGAAGGTTCATTCCATCACCTCGACGGATTGCTGGCTGCCCACATTAAAAACGCCGATGGTGTTGTTCGGCGTCCCGTTCTGCAGGGTCTGACTGCTGACCATGACAGCGGGTTTGCCGCCGACCATGACCTTGGTACTGCCATTACTGAACGCCATTTCTCCCATCACCACCCCACTGATGACACCGCCCTGAGCACCGGCCTCATCACCCTCACTCTGCAGAACCTTGCTCATCTGATTCATCGCTGGCATATCCGCCACCAGCACGTCATTCACCAGTCCACCTGGATCCGCCATGCTGGTGTCCACCGTGTTGGGATAAGGCATGGGCACTGGCCCTGCCGGGGTGGCTGTATTGCACAGATCGGGTTGCGAAGACGTCGCCTTGGCACCACAGTTATTGAGCATGAACATTGAACTCTCCTTAACCCAGCTTGATGCGCTTGGCATCGATGGCCACAGCCACATCGGCAAACAGGTCCAGGGTTTCGCCCCGCACACTCCAGTCCCCCTCAACACGCTGACGCAACGAGCCTGCATGGCAATCTTCGTGACCTCGCACCCAGCGCACGCTATCGCCATACTGCGCGTCGTGTCGGGTTACCCGCTGGCGCAGGTTTTCAGCGTCTTCGTTAAGCTCCCGCCATTGACTGTCGCACCGGCCCCCGGCGATGTTCAGGGTGCTGACCTCCAGCCCGGCGTCACCCAGGGTGATGGCGCTGTTTTCGGCATGCACCTTGAGGGAATGGCCTGCGTCCAGAACGAGCCCGTCCCGGGTCTCGATACTCAAGGCGCCGGCCGCTATGTTCAGACGTAAATCCCCCGGCACACGCAGTTCGCTGGCAAGGGTGTTGCTGCGTTCGAGAACCGTGAGGATGTAACCCTGGTCGCCCGAGAGGGAAATCAACACGCGATCCCCCACACAGGGTTGCAACAAACAACCCAGCGCGGGCTTGAGCCAGTAACGATGGCCTTCAGCGCTGACCACACCAAAACGCTCACCCTGGACGGCGTTGATTTGCGCATGGCGCAAGGTGGCAGGCTGGTCTTGAGACTGCAGAGCTTCAAGCATGGGAAACACCTATAAAGTGGGTTGCCAGCGTTGCGCCGCGAGGCGCTCGCTGTCTTCGGGACGGATACAGTCGCGGTTGGCCTCTCGCCAGTCGCAACCTTGCAGTTCAGCGCCGTCAAAGCTCGCACCCGAGACGTTGGCGCCTGTAAAGGAGGCCTGCGCGGCCTGCACCCCGTTGCACTGGGCGTAGTGAAGAGAGGCACCGGCGAACACGGCACGTGTCACATCTGCATCAGTGAAGTTGGCCCGTTGCAGATCGGCGGTAGAGAAATCTGCATCACGAAAAGACACGTGGCTGAAAATCCCCCGACGCAACTGCGCTCCGGTAAAGCGGATGCGTTCGGCGGTGCAACGGTAGAAAGAGCTTGAATCCGCACAGCACCCGCTGAAGTCCACGTCTTGAAATGTCGACTCGTTAAAGGCGCTCTGCTGCAGACTGGCTTGGGTAAAGCGCGCCCTCTCGAAGCGACAGTGGGTCATCCGTACCTGCTTGAAGCTCACGCCTTGAGCCTCCAGATCGTGAAAGGTGCAGTCGTCCCACTGACAACGTTCAATACTGCCTGCGGCCAACATCAGCTCATCAAAGACACCGCTGATGAACGCAACGCCTTTGAGCCCAGTCTGACTGAAGTCCAGCGCTGCACCGCCACTGCGCAACCAACGGCCACCCGTCAGTTCAGCCCCGGCAAACTTCGCCCGGTCGAGAGTGCAATTGATCAACGTCATGGAGTCGATCCCACAACCACTGAAGTCTGCATCGCTCAGCTGGCAATCACGCCAATGGCTGTCGCTCAGGTTCGCGCCACTGAACAGCGCGCCCCTGGCATCCACTCGCTCAAAGCGTGCTTCGGAGAAGTCCAGACCACGGTAATCTCCACTGGCAAGCTTCAGATCACGTAACGGTACCGATTCGCCAAGGCGTTTGCGCAATGTGTCAGCGCTCATCAACTCAGTCGTTGATTGATTAGAATCCGTCATCATGGTCAGTCCATCCAATTAACAACATCGTCAGTCACCTTGCCTTTCGGCGAGGTGCTGAATAGGCTGTCGGCAAATGCGATCAGTGCACGGGCCATGGCAACTTTGTGACTGAGCGACTGGACCGTCGCTTGCGCTCTATAGACAACGGTCGCCATGACTTCCGGTGGCTTGGCGGTACTCCCCAGGCTGCCAGCCTTGGTATTCAACACAATGCCTTCACCCTGCATGGCTTTATTGGCGCTCCATACGGCCCAGTGCATGGCTTTGCCCGAAAAACTACGGGTATCAACGAAGGTGGTATTTTTCGAACTCTTGATATTTTCAACACCCTCATCGTAGATACCCTTTACGTCAGGAACATCGGGAACAGCGAGGCTGCCTGTCTTCGATCTTATATCTGAACACTTAATGTCCCCGGTATGAAATTTGCCACTGCTTAATGCTTGTTGAATATCTGCGCGCCCTTCTACAAGAAGGTCATTCTTCACCAGAAGACTGCCATTGACCGCCACGTCACCTTTCAACAAGATAGGGGCGCCGACAGATTCAATCATCACGCCTTTGTCACTCATTATTATCTTGTGGTTATGGCCTTTTATTTCTGTCACCAATAACCCGTTGAGGCTATAGCACTCGGTAGTAATGCCGACCCGGGAGGCATCGACAGACTGTACGACGGCGGTGATCGAGTGGCTCGTCGTCTTGATGACGTGCGCGGTAGACTCCTCCTTTCGATACGTATCATACGTATAAGTACCGGTTCCGATATTCACTTCAGCTTTTTCGCCCCGGTAGTTGTAGGCGAGGGTCGAGGCGAAGTCATTCAGTTCTTCTTTACGACTGCCGTAATTCGCGGCGGTCTGAACGGAAGCATTATTAACCTGGATGGAAAAGGTTTCTTTTACACTGGGTGGAGCTAAGGGCTTTGAGCGGCCAAATAAATCCAACGCCGCCACGACAGGGGAAAAGAGCGCTGCGCCGACAACGGAGCCAAGAAGGGCCACGGCCGAAAGAAGGCTGAGATTCGCGTTCAAGGTTTTCTTGACAGTTTTTCGCTCATAACCATCGGTCATTACGCCATTGGAGTTGACCGGCTCTGGCACCGCCCAAGGAATGCCTCCCCATTTTGCAGTCAGATTTTCTTCTGCCACTTTGCCGCGTGACTCGACAAAGTCTGGCCTGCTGACATCACCCTGATTATCAGCGGATGTCAAAAGCTGATTATATTGGGCAGCCGATCGCTCAAAGAATGGCGTGGTCGCCAGGCTCAACTGGGTATCAGCCCCGACACTGAACCCATAAATATTGGGGACAAAGTGCTTGAGAGAGCTTGATGAAATCTGTAAATGATCAGCAGTACGCAAGTAAGCACCATTGATCTCACCATTACCCAGCGTCAGCGATGACTGACCGGCTGGTGTTCCGATTTTCAGTAACCGTGTCTCGGGAGTTCCAGTCGAATTGGAAGTGGTTGTAACATTCGCAGTCTGGGTAGGGTCAATAGGGGCATTATCATCCACTGCAAAGAAATGCCCGCCCGGGGTTGAAAAACCACTCTGGGTCTTATTCGCATCGACCACTTTATTGAGATTCACTTCATTGGGAACACTGCCAATGATAATCGGTCGGTCGGGATCGCCACCCAGAAACGCCACCAATACTTCAGCACCTGGCAGCAAGGGAAAATTCATCCCGTGTTCCAACCCACTCGACAGAGTAGCCATGCGAACAAAGGCCGAGCAACGGGTCGCCGACTTATCGTGACGAACGAAGGGAAACCGTAACTTGTAACGACCATTGTTATCGAGATAGGGCGTAGACACTGCTTTAAGGTCGAGTGCCATAGCGGCTGTGCCGGAGTCCTTTTTCATCATTGCTTCGTTGGCAGTAGTGAATGCTTTTTGTGCTGTGCTCAGCGTCTCCTTTGCCTTATTCAACTGATCAATGGCAGCAGTATTGGCAGCAATTGCATTGGTTTGAGCCTGCCTGGGCGTTATCTGGTTTTCAGAAGATGAAGCGCGATCCTTATTCACACCAATAATATTCATCTTGGCGTTGGCTTTTTCCATCGCAGCAGTAGCCGCAATAACCTCGTGATTTCGGAGTGAGAACTCAGTTTCCGCGTCGTGAAGCTTATTTAGTTCGTCCCCAATGGCGGCGGTCTCTGTCTTGTATTTTTTATATTCATCTGAAATTTTCGCATCATTTATGGTTTGACCAGTCTCATTCTCGGCATCAACAAATGCACTCAGAGGCGCGCCCATATAGGGGCGCGGCGTACTGCACAGCGGTCTGTACTGAATGCCCAAAGGGAGAGCAATAAAGGTTGTATCAATGTCCCCACTGCCCTTTTTCCCATCGTCACCCTTGGGTAATGGCTGGCTGCCTGTGTGTTTGACCTCCAGCAGGTAATAGGTGGCCGCTTTATCATTGGCAGGAGCAGTGCTATCCACCTGATGACCGCTGGCGTCAGTTATGACAAGTTTTATATACCCTCCCGCTCGCAGACGGGTCATACGTCCCTTGCCATGAAACTCTATGGCTCTGCCGTTAAGTGCTTCAGCCCTTAACAGTGCCAAGGCATCACCCTCAACGGTGGTTTTATAATGCTCGCCGTAATTAATATACGTTGATTTTTTAGTGCTGTTTTGTGCAGAGTCCCCAGAAAGGGTTGCCATACCCGTCACGATATTGGCCGAAAAGTCTTGTAGCGCAACACGCTTCACGGGGCTAATGACGCGTTTTTTAAAACGCTGCAACACTGAAGTAGTCGAAGCATTTAGAGTACTGGGTGTCGTGCAGTAAGATACGGGTACCGCCTCCGCAGTCGACTGCCTGGCTTTGTCATTACAAAAGACGAGCAGCTCCCGATCTTCTTTTTGCTCAAAATAATAATAGACGCCAGCCTGTTCTAGACGACGGGAAAGAAAGTCAAAACTTGACTCTTCAAATTGGCAAATAAAAGGTTTTTCCTGAATCGTGACCCCGTCGGTCAAGTTGATTAGAAAGTCGTCGCCAGCAGCGATCAATTCGCGCGAACTTGCCTGCTTCAATGCCAAGTCCTTGAGCACATCAGCGATCAGCGCATCCAGCTTATGATCAAGCCAGATATCGGAGAAATGAAATTGCTTGAGCATTACCAGCGTGGGTTCAAGCACCACGTGATAATAGTAATAGTTGTTATCGCGGTCCAATTGCTCAATTTCCGTGACAACACCATGGTAGTGACTGGTCGGCGCATCAGCGCTATCCCTCAACGTTAATGTCGCACGCTGGGTCAACAGGTTTTCATAGTTATCCAGGCTGGCTTCACAGGCCAGTCGAACCTCGAAGCGATAAGGTTTCGATAAGGCTTCTTCACCCACCCAGTCCACAACTAGCCACTTAGCCCCAGGCTTCGCCGTGCTATTAAAACTGCAGAGCCCCTCATCAGTCGTCGACATGAGACGCTCCCCGTTGGTATTCGTGACAACCCGCACTGACTGTTGCAGAAAAAACGATATCTTCAAGCATGTTCCAGATCCTCAACCAATCGGCAACGCGTCATCAGAGCGCCCTGGGTTTGAACACTGACGCCCTTCACACCTTCACTGTTGACCCCATGCAAATTGCTGCCACTCAGATTCGCAGCGTCCAGCCTGACTTTGCGCAATCGGGCCTCAAACAGATTCGCGCCGATCCACTTGGCGCGGCTTAAATCGCTGGCGGTAAAGTCCGCCCCGCTGGCATTCAGGTGGTAACCATCGCTATCACTCAAGTCGCAGTGCGAGACCAGAGCCCCCTTCAAACAGGCACCGCGCAAACTGGCAGACTGCAGTTGCGCCTGTTGCAGGCTGGCACCGGTCATGTCTGCGCCATCAAGACGAACGCCGGGCAATCGGCACGTCAGGTCCAGGCGCCATTGCTGCAAGCGAGCATTGCTCAAGTCGACGCCGTGCCCTTGGCTGTCAGACCAATCGGCGCTGTGTAGATCGGCACCGCGAAAGTCCACGTTATCGAGTTGGCACGCGTGCAACTCGATATCGCGCAGCTGACTGGTCGATAATGCTGAGCCGCTCAGATCGCAATGTTGCCAGCGAACACCCGTCCATTTCGCCGCAACCAACTGGGCGCCCAAAAAACGGCAGGCGTCGAAGTAACCCTGGAAACATTCGCTGCTGTTAAGGTCAGCCGCAGAAAAGTCAGTGTCGGCGATCCAGGCATTGTCGAAGTTGGCCTGCCGTGCCTTGATTTGCTGTAAGTCGCAGCGCTCGAAAAACGTGCCGGCCAACATCGTCTGCTCAATATTGGCACTGCTCAGGTCGCATCCGATAAACCGCGTGCCGCTCAGGTTCGCGGCGCTTAAAAGTGCGCCCTTGAAGCTGCAGGTCTCGAATGAACAGTTTTTGAATACCCCCGAGCGCAAATCGATACCGTCAAGATTCAAGTTGACCAGGCGCTCGTCATCCAGGCCCCGTTGTTCGTCATGGGCAGCCTGCAACAACTCCCGCGTCCAGTCAGGTTGCGGTGCCGGTGGCAGGCTTTCAAAAATGGCGGGATCGAACCCGGCCAGTTTTTTCCCCAGCTCAGCGGCTTCCTCCTCCAGGCGAGCGATCTGCTCCGGGATCAGCGCATTGATTGCTTCTATATCGGCTTGTATGGCTGCTGCATGCGCAGGTGACAAAGGCTCGTTGAACAGCGGTGAACGCGGCGACAGGTCTTCGCCCATTTGCGCTTTGGCTTGCTCGACTATCTCCGGTGGCAGGGCTTCCAGTTTTTGCGTGAGTTCCTGCAATTCTTGCTCTAGCGCCTCCTGCAAGCGTGCGGTACTGGTCTCGATCTGACTCAGAACCGCAGGGCCGTCAACGGGTGCTGCGCTGGCTGGCGACTCAAGGAACGCTAATTCTCCGCGCTCGGCGGCCAGGCTGGCGTAATCGGCATCCAGCGCCTTTTTCATCGGTTCAACCAGCGCAGCAAGGTCGGTCTGCAGGTTGCCCAGTTCTGCGGGGCTCATCGTCGCCCCTGCATCCACTACCAGGGTGTCCAACTCTGCGGACAGGCTTGCGTGCTCAGCATCAATCTGCGCAAAAAATGCGGCGGGGTCAGCCATGAAGAACGCCAGAGCGGCTTGCATGTCAGGCGCCAGTGCTGCTGCGTCATCGTGTTGAGGTATCGGCTCCTCCTCGGCAGCGGCGGCCTCGGCGCCGGGCTGCGACCACAGCTCGGCGTCCCAATGCGCCTTTGACTGAACGGCTTCACCGGCGCGTTCGCACACCGCCGCGACACCGACCAGATCATCACCATCGATATCAAGAACAGCGACCTGAGCCCGATACAGGAGCAGGACCCGCTCCGCATCCGGGAATAGCCAGACCGTATCCAGATCCAGCGAGGACTCGTCAATGAACGGATTGTGCCCAGCGCTGCTGACGCTATCGAGCGCCTGACGTGCGACGAACAAGCGAAGGCGAAATCCGGGCAGGTAGCCGGCGACTTCAGCCTTCTCGGGGTGCATACCCGCCACCGCCCAGGCTTCACTGCCCGACCAGAAGCCAACACGGCATTGATCTTGGGCAACCTCATCAAACCAGCGCAGATCAGTGTCCAGCGGCGCAAAAGGCGCACGTCGTTTCAACCAGGCATTGTCGCAAGTGCCGAGGAAGTTTTGCCGTTCGGTAGATTGAGGGAGCAGCGGCCCAAAGCTTGCGACAGGTACCTGTTCTCCGGGCGCACGCAAGGGCGTTACCGAACTCTCGATCTGCGGCAATGCCAGGCCTTGAGCCCGGTCGGTATTGATCGCGTAGCCGATGCCCTGGGGATTGTCCGGGCTGCCCTCGCCGCCATAAGCCAGACCCAGTTCCAGCGGCAAGACCGACAGCACGCCGCATACCTGTGGGTTCCAACCCAACATCCCCTTATGCCACTGACGCGGTGGATGGATGTGCAAGACCTTTTCCAGCGTACTTATTTGCGCACGCACCGCCATGCCTTGCTGCTGTGCAGGGTTCAATGCATAGGCATTGCCCTGGACAGCGAAGGTGCCACGGCTTTTTTTCATGCCACGGTCAAAGGGTTGTTTATCAAAACGCTCAGCCAGCCAGGCCTGGGTCTCTGCTGCGGGCACGATGACGTGGTCGGCACCGTAAAGCACGCCCACGGTGACGACTATGCAGGGACCGTGGGCGTCCCGATATCGGGCCACCGACAGCGAGCTGACATGCTCATCGTTAAGCCGCATCGGTGCGCCCGTCCAGTGCAACACTGCTGATCAGCCACTCACCCGACACATCCACCGCTACCCGCAACTCCGCCAGCGGCCGCTGATCGGCAATGGCCCCCAGCAACACGTCAGACAGACGCGGCGTCAGGCTTTTACGCAGGATGAAATCGATGTTACGTGCCCCGCTCTCCACTTCCGTGCAGCGTGCGGCAATCACGTCGGCGACTTCGTCTGCAAAGGTCAGGCGCACTTTCGATGAAGCCAACAGCCGCTCGCTGAGCCGGGCCAGTTTCAGGCGCACGATACCGGCCAGCTGCTCACCGCCCAGGGTGAAGAACGGCACGATGGTCATGCGTGCCAGTAATGCAGGCTTGAAATGCCTGGAAAGCGTCGGGCGGATTTTTTCCGCAAGGGTGTCTGGGTCCGGGCGACCGTCAGCGCACAGGTTCTGGATTTCGTCGGTGGCCAGGTTGCTGGTCAACAGCACCACAGTGTTGGAGAAATCGATCTGTCGCCCTTCGCCATCGGACAGGCTGCCCTTGTCGAAGACCTGGTAGAAAATGTTCACCACGTCCAGGTGGGCTTTCTCGACCTCATCGAGCAGCACCACCGAATAAGGGCGCTTGCGGACCGCTTCGGTCAACATGCCGCCTTCACCGAAACCGACATAACCGGCAGGCGAACCTACCAGACGGCTGACGGTGTGCTTTTCCTGATACTCGCTCATGTTCACCGAGATCATCGCTTGCTCGCCGCCGAACAAGTGCTCGGCCACGGCCAGGGCGGTTTCGGTTTTGCCGACACCCGAGGGGCCGACCAGCAGAAACACGCCCAGCGGCTGTTGCGGATCACGCAGGCCGGATTGCGCGGCCTTGAGGATTTCAGCGATTTGCTCGACGGCGGTATCCTGACCGCGAATCCGCGTCTTGATGTTGGTGGCCAGGGCCATTACACCACCGGCAGCGTCACGCAGTACTTTGCCCAGCGGCACGCCGGTCCAGTCAGAGACCACCTTGGCGATGGCGTCAGGATTAACCTCGGTGAACAGCAACGGCTCGTCGCCTTGCAGAATTGCCAGCGCCTGGCGAGCCGACTCCAGTTCCGCTTGACGGTCGGTCAGCGAAGCCAGAACCTGAGCCGTTTCGCCCTCGGCGGGCACGGGCAGATCTTCTTCTTTCAAGGCCACTTGCTTGCGAGCCTCCAGAACCCGCACTGCGGCCTCGCGCTCGGCAAGCCAGCGGGTTTCCAGCGTCACACGGCGATCTTCGATACTCGCCTGTTCATCGGCAATATCAGCCAGACGCTGCACCTCCACCGGGAAGCCGTTGTTGCGATCACGTTTCAGCGCTGCCAGTTCGCGGGCCAGACCGGACAACTGGCGCTCCATGCGTTCCAGTTCGGCAGGCTTGATACCCAGGCCAATCCGCACGCGGGCGCTGGCGGTGTCGAGCAGGTCCACGGCCTTGTCCGGCAGCAGACGCCCGGTGATGTAGCGATCCGACAACTCGGCTGCAGCGACGATGGCGTCATCACGCACGCTGACGCCGTGAACTTTTTCGTAATGCCCCTTGAGGCCACGCAAAATCAGTACCGCAGTCTTGACGCTCGGCTCATCAAGCTTCACCAACTGGAAGCGGCGCGCCAGGGCCGGGTCTTTTTCAAAATACTTTTTATATTCCGACCAGGTGGTGGCGGCGATGGTGCGCAACTCGCCACGCGCCAGAGCCGGCTTGAGCAGGTTGGCCGCATCGGACCCGCCTGCTGCGCCGCCCGCGCCGATCAGCATGTGCGCTTCATCGATAAACAGAATGACCGGCGTGGCGGACGCCTTGATCTCCTCGATGACCCCGCGCAAACGGTTTTCAAACTCGCCCTTGACGCTGGCCCCGGCTTCCAGCGCACCCAGATCCAGGCTGAGCAGGCGGGTATTTTTGAGGAAGTCCGGCACTTCGTTCTGGCTGATCAGCAACGCCAGGCCTTCCACGACCGCCGACTTGCCCACACCCGGTTCGCCGACCGCGATGGGGTTATTTTTACGACGCCGGGCCAGGATGTCGATCATCTGGCGGATTTCATCATCACGCCCGAAAATCGGGTCGATGCGCCCTGCCGCAGCCTTGGCGGTGAGGTCTTCGCAAAAGCGCGCGATATTGTCTTCAGCTGCCGCTGCAACACCGCCAGCGTTAGCGACCGTCGAAGCCGTCGAGCCAACGTGCAGGCTGTCCAGTGGGCCTTCGCTGGAACCGTTCAGCAGTTGAGTGAATTCAGCGGTCAGGGCGTCGGTTGAGATCGGCTTGAGCATCTCGCCGTACCGAGTCCCGGCGGTGTAATAGCCCAGGCGCGAGACCAGCGCCAGCAGCAACGAGCCACCGCGAATGCGCCCGGTGCCGACCACCAGCGAGGCGACGAGCCAGGCATCCTGAATCAACTCGGTGAGCAGGCTGGCGAACACCGGACGACCAGGATTACCGTTCTTGAGTTGAGTCAGACCGTCGTCAAGCAGCGCCCGCAGGCGCAACGGATCAATCTCGAAGCGGGTCAGGATGCGGGTGACGTCAGCATTCGTATCGTCCAGCAATTGACGCAGCAAATGCTCAACGGAGATCTCGTAGTGAGTGCGTGCCAGGGTCAGCCCTGCCGCATTCTCCAGGGCTTTGGTGCCATATACATTGAGCCGCGCGAACAGCGGTTTGAGTTCTACCTGAATCATTGCAACATCCTCACTTCGGGCGTCGAGCCGTTTGCAGCGGTTAACATGAATACAACGTCGTCTTGCACAGTCCGGTCGCCTAGCCAGGTATCCAACCCCAGACTTTGCCAGCCGTTGCCCAGCGTCGCGCCGTGTTGTTCTTGCCGGTCAAGACTGACAACCAGGCGCAAGCGCAGCGGGGTCTGCATATAGAGATGACCTAATTTCTCAAGCCGGCCATACATCGCCTGGCCTGGTAATAACTGGTTGAAGCGGGCTGCGCTGACCGGCCCCACCCGAATATCCAGGGTGCCGCTGCGGTCCAGCATTTCCCTGCCGAGCAGGCTGTTTTCCCCGAGTACCCCACACTGCATTCCCAGGTAGGTGCGTGCGGGACGATCAATGCGCAATCGGGTTTCGACACAGGGCACCACCTCGACTGGATCGCCATCGAGCGCAGAGCGCATCAACTGCTGTAACCCCAACGCCGAGCGCGGGTACTGGTTGAACAGCCCAGCGAAACGGAGCAGTTCCAGGCTGTCGTCGCGCACTCCGGGCCTGGCATCAGCCACCCCGATCAGAGCCTGCAAATGCCGCAGGCTATTTAGCTCGCCACGCTCATTGATGCTGATCCAGACCCGATGCTTCTCCCACGCCCTGAAGAGCAGCGGATAGAGCGAGGCATGCAAGATGTCGATGAAGTCACGGCCAGCGCTATGCCCCTGCTGCTGCTCGTCGATCAAGTCTTCTGTGTAAAAAGTCGGCAGCGGTGATGTCACCCCATACAGGCCAAAAAAGTTGGCCTCCAGGCGATAGCGCCCCTGCTCATCAAGCTCAATGTTTTCGATATCGCGTTGCGGGAAACCGAGCCCCAGCCGCGGCCGAACGCGCACGCTGTCGGCGAATGCCTTTTTGTCACTGAAGCGCATCCGTAACAGGCGCAATGCCTGGAAAAATGCGTAATCGCGTGCCTGGCTGAGCAGAGGATCTGCTACAGCAGGCGCTGATACCCGATCTTCGCTGGCCATTTCAAGGTCTCGTGATTAATGCTGTCGTGCAGCGTGAAAGCAGTAAAGCTATTGGCAGCCGTACAGCCCGCGAAGAACTCGTCGAGTACACATCCGAACAGGTAAACATTGCCCGGGCTGAGGAAGTGATTGCCTCGGCAATCCACCTGGATCACGCTGCCTTCAATCGGAAGTCCACGAATAAAGCGGCGTTCCTGGGTCACCGTTACCCGCTCAATGGATTCGATACGCTGGCGATTTGCGTTCTGCGCAGCGTCCGAGTCACCCGGCAAATAGAGAGCAAGCAGCCCGCACAGGTAGTCCCGATCCGCCAGTCG
The DNA here is from genome assembly GCF_049898225.1 of Pseudomonas sp. DSP3-2-3. Lineage (NCBI taxonomy): Bacteria > Pseudomonadati > Pseudomonadota > Gammaproteobacteria > Pseudomonadales > Pseudomonadaceae > Pseudomonas > Pseudomonas sp. DSP3-2-3. The sequence continues at coordinate 48,847 of NZ_JAFCXH010000017.1, forward strand.
AAAGTGGTTGGCGTTAAGTTGCGAGAGCACTCGCCATAGCAACGTCTCATCGAACTTCGGCGGTTGCGCGCGCGTGACGGCGCGAATATTGGCGAACGTGGCACGGGGGGGCGAACTGTCAGTCGGATGGTTCAGATCCCCAAGGCGCATGCTTTCCGGAAGCTGACCATTGGTGCATAACAGGCTGATGGAGAGGGTCATGTCCTCCAGCACCTTGCCATTGCCGTAAGGCAGACTCAGGTGATGCTCGTACCCCTGGGCATCAATATTCGACTGGCGAATGCGCAGCGTGAATGCTTCGTTTTGCGAGAATGAATTGAACGGCTTCAGCGTGCGCTCCCCTCCCCCAGCGGAGTAACCGGACACCTTGAGCACCGAGTGGATCCTCATGGCACCGCGCTGGCTATGGTCAACCGGCTGGATCCTGTAGTCGGGCTGCTTGTGATCGATGCGCAGAGGATGAGCCTCTTGCGCAAACAGATTGATCACCGGCGTCACGCCGAGCATGAAGCTGTTTTGCGTCAGGGGTGGCGTCCAGTCGGGCAAATCGTCAAACATCAAGCGCACGCTGAAGCGCCCTTGATTGCCACGGTTACGCCACTGCCTAAAACCAGAAAGCTCGACGAACAGAAACTTCTCGGGTAGCGCAAAGTATTCCTGGATGCACCGATACGCCGGATGCGCGTTATCCGGATAGGGTAATAGCGGGTGCTGAGTGTCGAACCCCAAGCTGCGCAAATGACTGGACGCCAACACGGTCAGCGGCAGCGCCGGTGCACTGATGCGAATTTCACGCAAATTAAGCTGCAACAATCTCAGCAGTTTTCCCGCGTCCGCCAGGCCGTCACCCAGGTAAAAGCACAGGCTGTCGGCTTCCCAGGCGTCGGGCTTGGCAGACGTAAAGGCAAACTCCAGCAAGATGCTGCGCTCTTTGCCGTTGCCGCCCTCCCATTGAGCGGCGATGAGCTGCAGAGGCTCCAAGGATACCGGCTGGGAGCTGCGAAATACGACACGCTGGCCATCGATGGGGACCGAGGCAACCTCGCTGCCGACCGGGACTCTCATGACGTCCTGCAAGGCAACGCCAGGCTTGTACTGCAACAATGTCATGCAAGGCAGCGGCTGCAGAAACTGCGGATACAGCAGTTGAGCCAGTTCCTGGATGAACTCAGGAAATTCATCGTCGAGTCGTTGACGGACCATGCCGGTAAGGAACGCGACCCCTTCGAGCAAGCGCTCGACGTCGGGATCACTGGCCGAGTCCACACCCAACAGAGGGGCGAGTGCCGGGTTCTTGCGGGCGAACTCGTCGGCCAGCCGCCGTAGGTTGTTGAGCTCACTCTGGTAATGACTGCTGAGCATAAATTAGTGCATCGCCAAGGAAACACGACCGTCGGATGAAACCCGCGTGGCCAAATGAATAGGGATGTCTTGATCATCAATCTCGACCAGTCCGTCCAGACTGAAACTCAAGGACAGAACTTCCTGATGACCTTCGCTGATTTCAATCCGTGGCGATTTGAGGCGCGGCTCGTAGTGAGCAATCATTCGAGTCATGTTCTTGATGATCTGGCTGGTTTCGCCGGTGGCGAATGAACCTGCCAGATTGGTGAAATCGGGCACACCAAACTCAGGGTCAATAGGGACACTGCCCTGGCGGGTGTTAAGAATGCGTTGAAGATGTTCACGTATAGACAGCGTCAGAACCTGCGCCTGGGTTAGCCGTGACCGCTCACTGTCGGTCTGTAGACCCACGATGCGCTCCAACAAACGTTTTTCTCTCACGGCTTTGTTTCCTCAGGGGCCTGAAAAACGCCGCCCTGTTCAGGAGCGGCGCGACACTTGCAGCGCGCTACTTACGCCTTCGGCGCCAGCCACGAATCTTCGGCTTCGATGCCGTCCGGCACCCAGGTCCAGACGATTTTTTCGTAAGTGATGCCGATGTCTTCCATATGGCCCATTTGTTTGAACTCAGGGCTCAATACGTTAGGCACCCACGTGCGCGAGGAGACCAGCACCGCGTTGCTCAGGGTGATGGTGTAGTACTTCTCCTCAGTGCCTTTAGGCGAGATGCGATAGAACTCAAGTACGACGGTTTTGAGTTGTTCGCCAGAGGTGAGGGCTTGCAGCAGTTTGGGTGACGCCTTGTCGATTTCCTTGGTCAGGGTCATGCCCTGATGCACACGTTTGCCGGCTGGCAGGCCGGTTTGCGGGTTTTTCGGAATGTCGATCAAGTGCTCTACAGCCTGAACCAGGATCTTGGCTTCATGACCGGCAACTGTGCTGGAGCCGTCAATTTTGCCTTGGTTATGGCCTTCGATACTCAAGTAACATGGCATTGGCATAACAGGTACTCCGGGTTAAATCAGTGAGTTTTCAAACAGCGATCAGAACCTCTGGCCCTGGCTCGCTGCGTTGAATCCATCGTAGGGAATTGCCGAGTCAATCACCCTCGGGTGAACACCTGAATGGGTGCTGTCAAGGCACCTATTCGTTATCCAAATCAGCTCTTGTCGAGCTTGCCTACCAGCGAAAGCGTGAAAGAAGCGCCCATGTACTTGAAGTGCGGACGAACCTTCAAACCGACGCGGTACCAGCCTGGATCCCCTTCAACATCACTGACGGTAATATCTGCCTGACGCAATGGACGGCGGCTGCGCACACCGGCTGCCGGGTTGTCCATGTCAGCCACGTATTGGCGAATCCAGGTGTTGAGCTCCGACTCCAGGTCGCCCCGCTCTTTCCAGGTGCCGATGTTTTCTCGCTGGATGACTTTGATGTAGTGCGCCAGGCGACTGACCACAAAGATGTATGGCAGCTGGGTGCCGAGTTTGTAGTTGAGTTCGGCCTCTTTGCCTTCCTTGTCATTGCCAAAGTACTTGGGTTTCTGGCACGAGTTGGCAGAGAAGAACGCCGCGTTATCAGTGTTCTTGCGCATGGTCAGTGCGATAAAGCCCTGTTCAGCCAACTCGAATTCGCGACGCTCGGAAATAAGCACTTCAGTCGGGATCTTGGTCTGGGTTTCACCCATCGCTTCGTAGTTGTAGACAGGCAGATCGCCGACCGTACCGCCACCCTGCGGACCAATAACGTTGGCGCACCAGCGGTACTGGGCAAAGCTGTCGGACAGACGGCTGGCGAATGCAAACGCAGCATTACCCCAGAGAAAGTCCTTGTTCCCGCCACTGACGTTTTCGTTGTAGCGAAAGGTTTTTGCCGGAATCGTGTCTTCGCCATAAGGCGTGCGCAGCAGGAAGTGCGGCAACGTCAGGCCGACAAAGCGCGAATCGTCACTTTCGCGAAAGGCGTTCCATTTAGTGAACTGCGGGCCTTCAAAGACAGCTTGCAGGTCTTTGAGATTTGGCAGATCGGCAAAGTTGTCGATACCAAAAAACTGTGGACCTGCCGAAGCGATGAAAGGCGTGTGGGACATCGCTGAAATAGCGGCGACCGACTGCAGCAACTTCATGTCCTGCGGACCGGGGTTGAACTCGTAGTTACCAATGATCGAGCCGAATGGCTGACCACCGAACTGACCAAACTCAGCGGTGTACACCGCCTTGTACAGACCCGAACGAGTGATTTCCGGCGCATCTTCGAAATCTTCGAGGAGCTTTTCCTTGGAGACGCTGAGGATTTCCAGCTTGTTGTTCTCGCGGAAATCCGTACGGTCAACGAGGAACTTCAGCGAGCGCCAAGACGATTCAAGCTTCTGAAACTTCTCGTTGTGAATGATGGCGTCTACCTGACGGCAGAGCTTGGCATCGAGCGTGGCGATCATGTCGTCGATCAGACCGGCACTGACTTTTTCGGTCTGGCGCGCAGGTTCAAGCAGTTCAGTGACGAAGGCTTCCAGCCCTTGACGGGTGACGGCATAAGCTTCATCACCGGGCTTGACACGTGTGGCCTCTACCAACTGATCCAGCAGGGAAACCGACTCAACAGCTTGCCCTACGCCGCTCGTGGCCTGGCTTTTTTCTTCACTCATGGGTTACTCCTTGTCCTTGACGCCGAGCTCGGAGAGCAAACGCTCACGAGCACCGTTATCGTTCATCAGGGCCTGAAGTTGCTTGCGGAATTCAGGTAAATTGCCCATCGGGCCTTTCAAAGCCTTGAGCGAGTCGCGCAGGGCAATCAGCTGTTGCAATTCCGGAACCTGGGCAACAATCGCGTCAGGTTCGAAGTCGCGAATCGACTGGAAAGTCAACGAAACGGGTATCTGCTCATCCTCCGGCGCGTTTTCCGACAACCGATTGGGCACCGCCAGTTGCAGACTCAGGTTCTGCCCCTTGAGTACGTCGGTGAAGTTGTCCTTGTCGACGCGAATCGGCTTGATGTCTTCAACTGGCGTATCGTCTTCACGCAAAGTGAAATCGCCAATCACCAGTTGCTTCAAGGGCAGTTCAACCTGCTCTTGAGCGCCGCCTGTGTCAGAGCTGTAAACAATATTGACGCGCTCTTTTGGCGCGACCGAACCTTCACTAGCCATTCATTCCCACTCCTGTTACCGGGCACGCTCAACGCTGCCGTTGAAAAACTCATGGCACGGATATGCGCATGTCTGTCGGGCATTGCATGTGACTTGTTTCAATTGGTCTGCGGGCTGGCCAGGCGCCAGAACGCAGGCAAATCCATTGCGGCCAGTTGCTGCATCCATATCGCTTTGCCATCGCCGTCTTCAGAGCTCAAAGCCAGCTTCAGCAAGGGCAGCACAAGATCGGGCTCCCAGCGGTCCAACCTTCGCTCGGTGGCTTCTTGCAACAACACATCAACCGCCACTTGCAGCCGGGCATGGGGATCAAATCGTTTGAGCAAAAAACATTGGGCGCAGCGCAGACGAAACCGGTCTCGGCCGCTATTGACTTCACGCAGGTTGTCCTGCAGGCGGTTCATCGCATTGCTCAGTTGACCGTTGGCGGCCTCTTGGGCCGCTTCTTCAATCAGGGTTTGCACGGCATCAGCAGCACCTGAACGGGTAGCAGGCGCCAAGCCTTCGAGCCAACTGCGCGTCGCGCCATCGGCAAACGGTTGATTGTTGGCAAAAGTCAGTTCGGCGAGCGTCGGCAGACGCGCCAGCAAATGCCGGGTTTCCAGCGCGAGGCTTATAGCGGCCTGCACCGCTCCCGCGCCAAGGCGCGAGAGTGCCAAGTGACTGGCCCGATTGAGGTCCAGCCAGAATGGATAGGTGTTGAGTCGGCCCTCGCAAAAGCGCACGACATCCAATGGCTCGCCGATACTCTGCAAGCGATGGAAACTCTCGACCTCAACCTCGGAGGGCGCTGGCAAACGGGTTGTGGTGCCTTGTGCAGGCGGCGCCTGCTCGAACGTCATCCAGGCCAATTGGCGATTCAGGCGAAACAACAACGGCAGCGTTGCCTTGGACTCCAGACAAAAACCCACCAGAGGCATCAGCGAGGCGAACACACCGGTGACTGCATTTTCTACCGCTTCATCGCCTTCCAGGCTGCCCAAGGGCTGAGCAACTGCCAGTGTCGGCGGTTCCTTGCCGACCGGCGTTGCGGGCTTTATGACCGGTGCCTGAACCGGTTCAGGTTGTGCCGAAACCACCTCGGGTGAAGCAACCGTCGACACGATTGCCGCCTCTACAGGGAGCTGTGAAAGACGACGACGCAACGCAAAGAAGCTCGGCCCTTCTGAATCACGGTCACGCCACTGAGTGTCTATCGCGTCCCAGTCTTCAAGCAGCGCCGCCAATTGCTCACCGGGAACAGGCTCAAAGCTGTCCTCGATCTTGGCGGTGAGCCACTCAAGCATCCACTCTGCCTGGTTTCGTCGGGCACGCAGCCTGGCGGGAGGTGGCGTGAGGGTTTCCCAGTAGAGCTCAAGCATTTCGCGTAATACGTGCACGCCGGTGGCCAGGCCAGGTATGCCTCTGATTGTGGTCCAAGCACATAATAGCCAGACGGCAGCATTGATATCCTTACCCTCAGCGCGAAGAACATGAGCGCATGATTCGGCAACTGTGTGCCAATCAACTCCGGTATCGGCGTGAATATTGGTGAGTTTCTCAAGCTCAGCTTGCGCTAGTGCAAAAGCAGCGCTATCACGGGGATTAGCACCCGATGGGCTAGCCACACTAATCGCTAACGACCCTAATTCTTGATCCTGGTAACTCATACGTTTTTCCTGCCACATCACAACTACTCAGTACAACGTCATATGCGCAAAATGCCGTCGATGCATGTAACCTGAACAGGTGAGCCGTCTCCCGCATCAGTTGTATAACGATGATCTCTTTTCGCTATTGGCACTATCAGGTGAACACCTGAGTTGGTCGGACGTTTCACCAATTCCTGGCAATAAATCCTCGCTAAACTAAACGCGCTCCGTTACCTATTGCTGAAGAAATTTATCAGACGGCTACCGCATGGCTTGACCTTGCGTTGCAGTTTTTGAACTTTATTTAAACGTCACTGTATCCATAGCCGGACGCCCTAGACAGCACCACTGCATTCCCCGTACATTGCAAACAGGGCGATCGCACAAGGAGATAACCGCCGTCTTTCACGACTGGGCCAGGCACGGATTCACAGCCCCCCCGCCACAATCAATGAGTCACAAAACTTGATCGTCTGGTCAGCTGTTAACTTATGAATAAATCAACGCTCATTGAATCCTCAAGCCAAGCCCGTGCATCGCAGAGCCCCGATCATTTCGATGTCAGCGCTGAGCCCGCTGCCAATCAGTTGCTGGCATGGCGTCGTCGTGTCGGCCACGTGATCGACGTTCTCCCTTCATCCAGTGCAGTGAGCCTACCCTTCAACGCATCCATTGACCGTTACGCACTAGGTGACCGGGTTTTCAGCGATTGCGCCAGCGACCATCTGGTGCTTGATCGCCCGGTCTCGCGTATTTCCACGGACAACAAGCGGGACTACGTGTTTCAGGTGTACACCGAAGGCGGTATCGAATGCATTCGGGGGGCGGGTCTGGAAAGTCGAAATCCTGGCTTGGCAAGCATTATGGCCCTGGATTTGAATCAGCCGATACGCATGCACCGAAGTCGTTGCCGGGTCCTTACCTTTTTTGCGCCCCGCCAGATTGTTGAGCTAGCACTGCCCCATGCGGAATCCCTTCACGGCCGCGTCTTCGAAAGCACCAGCCCGCTGACCCGACTGATAGTCGAGCACGCAGCTGCGTTGGCAGGACGTGTCGCGAGTATGAGTGAACATGAAGCCAGCCAGGCATTCGACACCACAGTCCAGTTGATGCTTGGGGCCTTTGCCAAGCAGGCCAAACTCAGTGGCAGCGTAAGGGCTGCAGCACGCAGTGCAATTTTCGACCAAGCCAGACGCTACGTTAGAGAGAATCTCTATCAGCCTTGGTTAACGCCAGAAAGTGTGCTGGTCAAACTTCAACTTCCTCGCGCGACACTGTATCGGCTGTTTCAACATGAAGGCGGATTGGGGCGCTACATTATCAACTGCCGCTTACGTGAAGCCGCCGATGAAATCGTGCGTTATCCCAACAGACAGATTATTGAAATCGCCTACAGCCTGGGATTTAACAGCGCTTCAGACTTCACCCGAGCCTTCCGTCGACACTATGACATGTCCCCACAAGACCATCGTGTTTTGGCGCTGCAAAAAATAGGCAAAAAATTATAGTTTCTGGCCGATTGGCTTAACTGAGTCACTCTGACTTTCAATGGGGAACGCTTTCAATGCACACAAGCTGATCAGCATCGCGCTCAGCAAATACCATGCAGGCGCCATCGGACTATGCGTAACACTGATCAACCAAGTGACAAAAAACGGACTGAACGCGCCAAAAATAGTCACGCCCAAGCTGTAAACCAGCGACATGCCCATGCCACGACAATGTCGGGGAAATGACTCCATGATCATCACAGTAGTCACACCATTATTTCCCATCGCCACAACCGCATAAACGGCGATTATCAGAAGGGATAACCCTTCGCCGACACCCTCAGTCAAAGCAAGAAATACGGGATACACGGACCCGATACTGACGAGCATCGTCACATACTGAGTTGGTTTTCGCAGAGCATTACGATCTGCGATACGGGCGAATAAAGGTGCGGCGATGAATAGCATCGCACTCGCCAGGCACGATGAAAGCAGACTCATGGTGGGCGACATCCCGAGGTTTCGGGTCAGATAGGTGGGCATGTACAACACCATCAAATAAATGCTTGCCGTGGGTGAAGCCATTAGCAATATCCCGAGCAGAAGCGGGGAGCGATGCAGGTTAAGCAAAACTTTAAAAGACGGTCTCGGGACAACAGGCTGTACATTTTCAATCATATTCCGTCGAATCAACCAGCCGATCGGACCGATCAATAATCCCAAAATAAAAGGGATGCGCCAGCCCCAGGCCATTAACTGTTCGGGTGTCAGCAAAGAAGTGGTGCAAGCGCCTACTAGAGCACCTACCAACGCCGCCGCAGCCTGACTGGCAGAGCGCCAACTGACCAGATAGCAGCGTTTACCCGCTGGGGCCAACTCCATCAAGACCGCAGAAGCAACGCCAATCTCACCACCGGCAGCGAAACCCTGCAGCAAACGAGCGATGACGATTAGCAACGTGGCTGTAACGCCAATCGACTCATAGGTCGGCATGAATGCAATCAATGCTGTGCCTGAGGCCATCAGCAAATTGGACATATTCAGGCCTGCTTTGCGACCTTTGCTGTCCGCGATATGACCGATCACCAAAGCTCCCAATGGCCTCATGGTGAAACCGATGCCGAAAGTCAGCAACGACATAAGTAGAGAAGAGAGCGAACTGTCTGCTGGGAAAAAAAGTTTTCCTATGATCACGGCGGAGAAGCTGTAAACGGTGAAGTCGTATATCACCAGACCATTGCCAATCACGATCGCGAAGACGGTGGTTTTTGACTGCTTGGTGCCGGCAGAGAGATGAACGGCGCGAGGGGTCGGCATAGGCAGTAGGACGAGTGCTCAAGCATAGTTAGTCAGAGATTTGATGTGGGCGTTACTTAGGCATCTGTATTCGAAGACGGCAATGTCTTGATTGCCTCCCGACAAAACAGTTTCCGTTTTGAACCCCTCCCCCAAAAGGCCCATCACCTCACCAGCGAAAAGGGGTGTGAATCATTCCGAATGATCCCACAATACCATCATTTTAATATTCTTGGATTAGGATCTTATGTGCTCGAGAATCACGCCTTGCTTGAGTACAGCGGGTGCCACCTTTGCGGCAGCAACTGATCGATGTCACCGAGGCCGTCGACCAGAAGTACCTGAAGAAGGTTTCCCGCGAAATATGGAAGTACGATAACCAAGGTGGAAGCCGGTATCGGCTTCGTGTCACTCTCGAAAACGGCATCGTGGTCGGATGGGATAAGAAGGAATAGTCTGGCCTGGCACCCTGCAAGCGCTACCCGAAGGAATAGCCACGAATGACAGCCATAATGGCGGCACTCAAATCTGCTTTGAAATACGCTGCAGCTGCCCTTGGCGGAGCGGTGATACTCGGCTCCTCCACTGCCATTCAGGAGAGATTTGTCCCAACAATGAAAGCAGCGATGTACATCTTCGAAGATCTGGCTTTCTCAATGCAGAAGGATCAGATGGTTGCGATAGACCTACGCTTTTTCATAACGACGAAGGATAGTGAAGCCACCAGCGAAAATGTATCAGCAAATTTAGTAAGTTCTGACTGTCGCTCCAACGGCAACGTTCTGGTGGAGAATATTGGTACTGGCATAAGCGAATACCAAACGCATGCCGTTCTTACCGTTGCATGTCGGAGGTCAGGACGGATTACTATCTCTCTCACACCTCAAAACGGATCGCCCATTGAAGTTTTCAACGGAAAAGTTCGTCGGGACAGTGAAGAGAAGGTCAGCTTTGCTGGCAATCCAGGCAGCTACTCAGCGGGCATACTGTCGATGAAGGATTTAGGTTTTGAGGCGTCCCCATGGGACGCAATCCCTAGCTGCCAGACAAACACCTGTTGCGCATCTAGGCATCCGCTTGCCGTTTCCCGCGACCTCAAGCACTAACTCCGGGCACCCAAGGGCCCGCATCAACTGGCTTCCTTTGCCTGATTCAAGCTTGGCCATGCATCTCCAGCTATGGACCGCATACCTGTTTCCCCATTCTATAAGGTATAGAATGGGGAAACATGTGTGTGTGCGCCTCACCGCCCACCTCTTTTCCCGGAGGCCGACGTGCCAGAACCCACCATCACCTTTGCATACCTCGGTCACACCAAGCGACATAATGGCTTGATTGGGCGATACCACCTCGAAGTGACCAATATCCGAAGCGGCGAAATCGAAGCGATTTCTGTAGAGCCCGTGCATCTTGCCTCAGCTCGAAGCATGAAACGGATCCTGCTTGATCGGTGCATGTTCTACAGCGCAACTCGCCAGGAGCACGACCAGATGCTGCTCGGGATTCTTGATCCGCAGCCTGCAGTGATACTGATCTGAATAACCCGGATTTATCAATCTGAACCGACGAAAATTTGTCGGTTCAGACTGCCCCCCTAAGCTCAGCTTGGAACGCTCGCTGAGCGCTAGCGCCCGTATCCGGCCAAGGATTGCTATGTAGTGATCAACTGATCCCGGACACGACGTTAAGTCTTTTCTCGGACTGAGCTGGTGCCATCGCCGAGGTGGCGGCCATCGAGCTGATCCGCCGCGATCAGGCTTCGGGCAAGCTGCCAATCGTAACCCTCAACCTGGTGGGGCCCGATACGCTGACGGGTGCGGACGTCGCAGCGATTTGGACTGATGTGCTGGACCGCCCCGTCGTTTATAGCGGCGATGATCCCAGCGGCTTCGAACAGAACGTGGCCAACTTCATGCCGAAATGGATGGCCTATGAAATGCGCCTTATGGCCGAGCGCTATGTCAGCGACGGGATGATTCCCGAGACCGGCGACGTAGAGCGCCTGACCAAAATCCTGGGGCGTGAGCTGCACACCTATAGAGACTTCGCCGCCCAGCTCGCACTGCCGGTCTGAAGTGAATGCACTGAGCATTACAGGTCAAGGAAGACCTGTCTGTTTTGCGACCAGGCCTGACGTCTTATGCATTGCGACTTGGTCAACAACGCACAAAAAATCTTAACTGACCGATACCTGGGCTTGCCACAAGGGTACCGTCGCCGTTTGAAAGTCGTACCAAAACAGTAACGATTCTGCCGGATACTGCCAACTACCTAATGAACATGGAAAGGCGCTGTCAAGGCCTCAGTCTGACAGGTATACGATGAATCTCGACAGACCCAGCCCCGCAAAAACACTCTGCGACAGCAGCCCGGACCTACCTGTTCCGGGCGATGCGATCTGTTTCGGCGCGTATGTACTCAGCCCGCAGCATCATTTGTTGTTGAAAAACGGCGAGCCCGTACCCTTGGGCAGCCGCGCGATGCTTTTGTTGATCGCCATGGCCACCCGCGCCGGTGAGTTGCTGGAGAAAGCCGAGCTGCTCACGCTCGTCTGGCCCAGGGTGGTGGTCGAGGAATGTAACCTGCGGGCGCAAATCCTGACGTTGCGTCGTGCATTTGGTGCAAATGGCGACCTCGGCTACATCGTAACCGTCCCGGGTCGCGGCTATCGTTTCGTCGCGCCGATAACCGCGCAATTGATCTGCGCCCAGCAGCCCAACAAGGCTGCGAACACTGAACTTCAACGCACGATAAAGCAGATATTCGGAAGGGAAGAACTGCTGAACACGCTCGAACAACAGCTCGAGCAACGTCGCTTCGTGACCATCACAGGCCCTGCAGGCACTGGCAAAACCACTGTAGCTCTGGCCCTGGCGAACCGGATGCTGCTCCAGTATCCGCAAGGCGTCAGTTTTATCGATCTGGCCCCGGTTAGTCGCGGTCAACTTGTGCATGTCGTCATCGCTGCAGCCTTGGGGATCGACTGCACGACCGATGATCCGTTGCTCGTCATCGCCAATAGCCTAGCCACCAGCAAGGCCTTGCTCATTCTGGACAACTGCGAGCATGTCCTCGAAGAAACCGCGAAGGCCATCGAGACGATCCTGCGCAATGCCCGGCAATGCTCGGTGCTGGTCACGAGCCGTGAGCCGCTGCATGCCGAAGGCGAGTTCGTGCATGACTTGGCCCCCCTGCCGTTTCCGCCGCAGGGTGCCCGCCTGGACACGTCACAAGCGTTGGCCTACCCCGCCATCGCGTTGCTGGTCGAGCGCGTCGCGGCGCACGATCTGGGTTACGTCTTTACGCATCAGGATGTCCATGCAGCCGCCGCTATTTGCCGCAAACTCGACGGCAATGCGCTGGCGATTGAGATCGCCGCCGCACGGGTACGAGCATTCGGCATTGAGCCTCTGGTGGAGATGCTCGACGGCAGCTTTCGCTTGCAAATGACTGGCCAGCGTACCGCTCTGCCAAGGCATCGCACCCTGGGGGCCGCGCTGGACTGGACCCACGCGCTGCTCTCGCCCGCTGAACAAGCCATGCTTCGTCAGCTGTCGGTGTTCACCGGCGTATTCACCTTGCGCGCAGTAGAGGCCGTGATTACCGTCGATGCCCAGACCCCGGCGCAACTGATGGAAAGCCTGCTGGACAAGTCGCTGGTGATCTCATGCGGGCAAGGCTCGGCCAGACGCTACCGGCTGCTGGAAACCACCCGGCTCTATGCCGCACAGAAACTCGCAGAGCAGGATGAAACCAATGCCACCGCGCTGCGTCACGCGACCTGGACGCTGGATGAGCTGAAGGCGTCTGTACAAGACCTCGTCAAGACCACCCCACAAACCTGGCTGGCTCGGTATGGTCCGCAAGTCGACAGTGTTCGCGCGGCGCTCGACTGGGCCTATTCAGCGCGAGGCGACTATGGGTTGGCGGTGGAGCTGACGCTGGTCAGCCTCCCGCTCTGGTTGCGCCTTTCACTCAGCGCTGAATGCTACGACTGGGTCAACCGCGGCCTGCAGCCCCTGTACGAAAGTGCACCCATTCAGCCCTGCCAACGCATGCTGTTATTGACCGCTTCGGCCAGCGTCATGGTGCTGACCTTTGGTGGCGGTGCAAAGATCCGCGAAGCCTGGCTGCAAGTCAGCGAAGACGCCCTGACGTTGAATGACATTGAGCATCAACTGCGTGCGCTGTGGGGCCTGTGGCAAGATAAAAGCTGCGCGAATCAGTACATTGGCGCACTTGAACTGGCCGACCAGTATGTGGCGTTAAGCCAAAGCGCGGCCCACAGCGAGCGCCAGTTGCTCGGCCTGCGCATGCGCGCCAATGCGCTGTTCCACATGGGCCGGCTTGAAGAGGCACGACGCTCGGTGGTCGAAGCCCTGAGCGCCCCGCTCTCGGCGAACACCCACATGATCGACCTGCATTTCGACCAACGTATCGCCGCGCGATCACTCAAGGCGAAAATCCAGTTATTGCAGGGGGATGTCGCGGCGGCTCTGTCGACCCTGGAAAAAAATATGCACCAGGCCATCAGCCTTAATCATCCCGCCACGCTGTGGTACACGCTGTGCGTTGGCGCAATTCCGACGGCTTTATTGTTGGGCAATGAGCAAAAGGCGCGCTACTACCTGTCAGTGCTGCAAGACAGCCTGGAAGGTCATGATCTTTATTTGTGGCGCCAGTTCAGCCGGTGTTTCGAGTACATACTGCGGATCCACCAGGGCGCGTCGGAAGACGGCGTACCGCGCCTGGGCGAAGTACTGGCACAGTTACAGGATCAGGGTGGCAGCCCACTTTACAGCCTGCTTCGCAGTGAATACGCCCTGGGGTTGGCGATGCTCGGACTTGAGCATCGTGGCCTTGATATTATCGATGAAACCCTGCAAACCGCTCGAAGCCGCGAGGAGCGCTGGTTTATTCCGGAGCTGCTGCGCATCAAGGCGCAGCTTCTGCTCAAACAAGGCAACCCGCTGACACATCGCGTGCTGCAGGATGCATGGACCGAAGCCGAACACCAGGGTGCGCATTTCTGGTCGACGCGTATTGCCGCGGACCTTGACCGTTTGAAGGCGCGCGCCTGCAGCGCCCGTTGAACCTTCAAATCAACCGCGCCGCCACCAGCAGGTCGGCCACAGCCTGGAAGGTATGATCAGGCACCGGGTCACCAGGCACTGCACGCTTGGCAATGTCTGCGGCCAGCTTGGGGGCCATGCCGTGGGCGATACCCAATGTCGCCGCTTCGGTCAGCATTGCAAACGAGTCATGTGGCTCGGCGCGGCAAACCACAATGGGGACGGGTGTCTCGCCACGCACATAACGCACGCCGACGACCCAACCGCCGCCGGTGCCGATCATCAGTGAGGCACGACCCAGCCCGAGTTTGGTCGCCAGTGCCTGCATTTCACGACGCTGGCGCTGGCGTTCGCTCTTGATCAGCGGGTCACCATCGACATCCTTGCGCTCGCGTTTCTGCTCGCTGCGGGTCATTTTCATGTCGCGGCCAAACAACCAGCGCTGCATCAGCACGTCGACGCAACCGACCAGCAAAAAGGCGGCCAGCACGGTCAGCATCAGGGGCTTGAGCACAAGGTAAAACGTCGACTCGATACATTCTGCACCACAGCGCGATGATTCCATCAGTGCCTGCAAGGCGTGCCGGCCGACCACGTAAAACGCCAAAGCCAGCATGACCAGCTTCACCAGCCCCTTGAGAAACTCCACGAAACTGCGCATCGAAAAAATACGTTTGAACCCTTCAGCCGGGTTGATGCGCTTGAAATCCGGTTTGATCGGCTCCACCGAAAATACAACGCCGCGCATGGAGACGATGTTGGTCACAATGACCACGCCCACCGTTACCGAAACCACCGGCAAGGTGATCGTCAGCACAAGCTGTTGCGCGGTATCCAACACCCGAGGCCAAACGGAGTGAAACGGCTCGACGTAAAGCAATGCAACCATGTCCAGCAACGCCGACACTTGAGCCTGGGCCCGCGGTAACAGGATCGATATGCACAGTGTGCAGAACAGAATGACCATCCCGGATACCAGATCCTGACTCTTGGCGACCTGCCCCTTCTGCCGCGCATCACGCAGTTTCTTGTCCGTGGCCGGCTGGGATTTTTCTTCGCTGCTATCGCCCATGCAAGGCCCGCGATGAAGAAAGGCTCATAAAGAACCTGGCAGTGTTTTGAGGAACTCCACGGTGCCGCGAAACTCGGCCAATTGGTCGAGCATCACCGGAATCAGGAAGCCGATGTAGATCACCATCAACACCGTGAAGAACAGGTTCTTTACCGGCAGCGACATATCGAAAATGTGCAGGCTTGGCGCCATCCGCGACAGGTACGCGAGCATCAGGTCGGTGACCAGCAAACAGATGATCAGCGGCGAAACCATGATCACGCCGACGCGCATCACCTGGTCGAGAATCGACAACACTGCCATCACCGCCGAACTGGCGAACAAGGGGGTAAACGCGGTTACCGGCCACAACTGGTAACTGTGGTAATAGCCGTCGACCAACAGGATGAAACCGCCTGACATGAAGAACAGCGTAATCAGCATCACTGTCAAAAGCGTCGCCATGACGCTGGACTCGCCGGACGACAAGGGGTCGACCAGTTGTGCCATGGTCGAGCCACGCTGCAGATCGACCAGTTCCCCCGCTACTTCGGCCGCCCAGAACGGAATGCCGAATAACAGGCCGATGAGCACGCCGATCAGTATCTCCTTGATCATCAAGCCCGCGAGAAAAAAGCTACCGTGCTCGGGTAACGCAGTGAATGCCCCGAACACCGGTACGAACATGGGAATGGCGATAGCCACTGCGACGCAGCCGCGGATCATGCCGGTCAGGCCGAGGCGATTGAACGCCGGAGTAATGAGCACCACGCCCATGGCACGGCTGGCCGCCAGCGCCGCAGAGCTGATGACCGGGTACGCAACCTCAAGGAAGGCGTTGGCGACATTGGCATCCATGCCGGCTCAGCGCGTCCACAAAGGGAAGTTATCCAGCACTTCGCTGCCCAGTTCGGCGACCTGGCTGGCCAACAGCGGCCCGACAAACACGATCACCAGCAGCACGGCAACCAGCTTTACCACCTGCGGCAGGGTCTGGTCCTGGATTTGCGTCAGGGCCTGCAACAAGCCGACACCCAGGCCGACAACAATGGCGATACCCAGCGCGGGCGCTGACAGCAACAGCACGGTCATCAGCGCCTTGTTCATCAACGAAAGAAAAACGTCCTGCCCCATACATTCACCCGTAACTTAGAATCAGGCCATGCATCAAGCGCGACCAGCCGCTCAACGCAACGAAGAGAAAAATCTTCAGCGGTATCGATATGAGCGTCGGTGAGACCATCGACATGCCCATCGCCATCAAGACATTGGCGACCAGCAAATCCACCACCAGAAACGGGATGTACAGCAGAAAGCCGATCTCAAAGGCGCGTGTCAGCTCCGAACTGACAAAGGCCGGTACCAACACCACCAGATCATCGTCGCGCAGGTCGGCGCGGGCTTCGGGCGACCAAATGGTTTCGGTGGCCTGCACGAAAAAGCCGCGCTCGCTTTCGTTGGCGAACCGCGACAGATGCGCCTGCAATGGCGGCCTGAGCGCATCGCCGAACTCCCGTAGTTGCTCGACGTTTTCCATATTCAAGTCGCGCCCTTCCACTTGGCGATACATGTCGCCAATCAACGGCGTCGTCACGTACACCGAAAGAATCAGCGCAATGCCATACAGCACCAGGTTCGGCGGGGTCTGCTGCACACCCAGCGCGTTGCGAATCAAAAACAACACCACGGATATCTTCATGAAACCCGTCAGGGTCACCACGGCCAGCGGAATAAGGCCGATGGTGGCGACGACGAGAATGATCTCGATCAGGTTGGGCTGGTAGCCATTCATGCCGTGCAGAAGCTCAGAAGACGCACGCCCAGACCGTCGCCGATCTTCACTAGTTGACCCTGGCCGACGCGTCGACCGTGGACCATCAGGTCGACGCCGGCGTGCAACTGCGGCGCCAGTTGCACCAGGCTTCCCTCGCCCAATTCACGCAACTGGGCCAGCGACAGGTCTACACTGCCGACCTGACACACCAGTTTGAGCGGCAGGTCGTCCAGCGTGGTGTCCAAATGGGAGCCGACAGCGGTTTCAGACATGGGAGGTTCCTTCAAAAAGTTAACGGCAGTCGGTTTTTCAAGCAGCTTCAAGCTGTCGCCATCGCGTTCAGCACGGGCTTGCAGGCGAGCGCCGAGCACCAGCCGAACCTGCGTATCAGGCCAGTCCTCCAGCATCAGCACATCGCCCGGCCGCAGGCCGCGCAGCTCGGCCACGCTCAACCAGGCCTCGCCGCTTTCCACTGTCAGCGGCAAATACATGGCGGCCAATGGCTGGGTGGCGGGGGCGGCGTGCTGATCCAATAGTTCGGCGATCAGCCGGGCTGCATCAACGCTCATCTGCAGCGGCACCGCCCAGGGTGAATGGCGGGCAATCTGCACTTGCAGCGTCAGGCTCAGCACGCACGGTGAGTCAGCCACGTCACACGGATCTACAATCTGCAACGACTGGCCCGTCAGTTGCTCCAAGGGCTCGATCAGGCTGAGCAAGGCCAATTCCAGCAACAGCGCGCCGGGTAAACTCTTCAAATACTCAAGCGGATAATCGGCCAGCCCCAGAACCTCCAGCGCCGGAGTCGGCAGATGCAGCACAAGCGAGGTGTTACTCAGCGATAAATGGATGTCGAGCAGTGGCTCGACAGGCGGGGTGACACCGGCCCACAGCACGCTGACCGGCTGATCGGCGCAGTGCCCCCGCCAGGGTTCGCGATGGCGATGCAATCGGTTGTGCAGCGTCAGCCATTGCGGATCGTAAATCTGCAACCCGCTCAGCGCGGTATCAGTGTCTGGCACCGGCGCCAGGCGTTCGTGCTCGCGGCACGTCATGCAACGCCCCCTGGCGCCGCAGCCGGAATATCCTCGGCGTCGTCCCGGGACTCCCCCGCGCGACGTTCGCTGTGTAGACGTCCCTCAAGCAGGGAGTCACAGGCATCAGCCTGACGTTGGCGCGCCATGCGGGCAGCGCGAAATACCTCGCGCTCCTGCTCCTGTACCTGGAGCAGCCGCGCGGTCTGCTCGACTGATTCTTCCAGCTGACACCGACTGCCCACCAGCTCGTTCAGGTGTTTCTGGGCTGCGTGCCAGGCGTTAATCGAAAGCCCGTCATTGAACGAGCCGTAGATGCGCTCGGCCTCGCGGGCGAGCGATTCCCGGTGCAGACGCAACGTTTCCCTGGCGTCATCAAGAGCATGGTGCGTGTCGCCACAACGCCGCTGCTGAGCGGCCAACTGGCTGGCGGCACGCTGCTCGCGCAGTTGACGCAAGGCCTGCAGGCTGCGTAAATCACTGGTCTTCATAAAGCCTCCGGAATCTTCATGCCAAGACCTTGCGCATGTGGTCGAGCGTCTGTTCGGCGCTGCTCGGTTCAGCCGCGCCCTGGCGCATGAACGCTTCGATGGCGGCATGCCGGGCGATGGCTTCGTCGGCCAGCAGGTCGCTGCCGGCAGCGTATTCACCGACGCGGATAAGCATTTCAATTTCATTGCGCCGCGCCATCAGTTCACGGATGCGCATGGCCAGGTGACGTTGTTCATCGCTGCACACCTGATCCATCAAACGGCTGCGGCTGCGCAACACGTCCACCGCGGGGAAGTAATTGCGCTGGGCCAGTTCAGCACTGAGCACAATGTGCCCGTCGAGAATCGAGCGCGCCTCTTCTGCGACGGGGTCCATGGACACGTCGCCTTCGGTCAGCACGGTGTACAGCGCAGTGATACTGCCTACCGGGCCAGGCCCTGCGCGCTCCAGAAGACGCGGCAACGCGGAAAAGAACGAGGGCGGATACCCGCGCCGGGTCGGTGGTTCGCCCACCGCCAGGCCTATTTCCCGTTGCGCACGGGCGAAGCGGGTCAGGCTGTCCATCAGCAGCAACACGTTGCGCCCCTGGTCCCGATGATATTCCGCCAGCGCCGTGGCGACGTAGGCCGCGCGCACCCGCTCAGCGGCGGGTCGATCAGAGGTCGCGACCACGGCAACAGTGCGCGCACGCGCCTGGGCATCCAGTTGTACATCCAGCAGTTCGCGCACTTCCCGACCCCGCTCGCCGATCAGGCCGATGACGATCACGTCTGCGTCGGTATGGCGCACGATGCTTGCCAGCAGCGACGACTTGCCCACGCCCGGTTCGCCAAAGATCCCCATGCGCTGTCCCTGGGCCAGGGTCAGCAAGCCATCGATGGAGCGCACGCCAAGGGACATCGGCCTCACAATCAATTGTCGCGAAAACGGCGGCGGCGGTTCGGCGTGCAGCGGGTAGCGCACCACGCCCCCCAGGGGCAGGATGCCGTTGCCATCCAGATAATCACCCATCGGGCTAATCACCCGGCCCAACTGTGCATCGCCGACACTGACGCCCAGCGTCTCGCCGGTGGCAAGGATTTCGGTGCGGGTCGACAGGCCTTCCATTGAACCGATGGGCGACAGAATGGCTTCGTCCTGTTCAAACCCGATGACTTCCGCCGCCAGGCTGCGACCGCTGCTCGGATCGCGCAATTGGCACAGCTCGCCGATACGCACGCCGGCGACACTGGCACGCAGGAGCACGCCGCGAATACTGCGCACGGTGCCTTTCATGGGCCGCAGCCGCGCTTCGCCCAGGCGCTCGGCCAGGTGCGGAATAATCGCCTGCACATCGACGCTCACGGCTGCTGCCCATCGGCAAACGGCAGCAAATAGCGGCGCAGGTTATTCAATTGCGTCTCCAGGCCCAGTTCCACAGAACCCACAGGACTGCTCAGCCGCGCCTGGCCGGGCGCCAGTTGATCGTCGGATTCGAGCGTGATCATTGGCAGGTTATCCAGCTCCGATTTCAGACGATGACGTACCGCCTCGACGTCCTGGCGAGGTACGAACAGGCTCAGGGACTGATCCTGGCGAAATGCGTTCAGCGCCTTGCGGGTGCAACGCACGATACGTTCAGCATCGTTCATGTCGTCGAGCACTTCGCGCACGATGCCCAAGGCCAGATCTGCCATGGACACTTCCAGACCGGACAGCCAGGCATCGACCTTCAACGACGTCTCGATCAGTAATGCGCCAACTTCCTGGGCGCCCTGTTGGCGAGCGCTTTCAAAGCCCGCCTCGCGAGCCTGCTCCAGCCAGCTCGCGCTCTCGTTGCGCAGGTTCTGCGCCTCCTCCCTCGCGGCCTGGACGAAGGCATAGCCATCAATCCACAGGTCGGCCTGTTCGGCGCGAAGAATGCGCGCAGCGGGACGGGTGGGTAGCTCGCTCATCAGGCGGCCTCCCCGGCTGGCGGGTCAAACGTTGCGGCGGCGCGGCGCACGATGTCCGCGTCAACCGTTGTGGGCGAGCCATCGACCGGCGGCAACTCCAGACGCAGACGCAGCCAGTCACGCAACCCCGGCGGCTGGCGCTGCAGCCAGGCCACTACACAACCGGCGCCATCGCGGTCAATGGCGTCGAGCAATTCGGCAGGTTGGCGCAACAGGTCCGCAGCGCCGGCCAGCGAGCGATGCGCGAGCGCCATGGCGAATACCTCGCTGCCCAGCGCATCGCGCAATGCGTTGACCCTGTCGCTGAGAATTTCGTGGCTCAACGCTTCTGCATGCCAGATGGCCCCGCACAGGCGCGGCAAGCGCTTGAACGCTTCGCCGGACAGCAACAGTACCGGCAAGTCCTGTTCCTGCGGCGGCGGCACGAGCGCCAGCGCCGGCAGGTGAAAATGGTGCATCAACTGCTGTAACAGACGCGCCTGGAAACGGGGCATTGCGTACAACATCGCCTGCTGTTGAGCGGTGGGCGGCTGCGGCCAGCACTCACGCAGATGGCGCGTATCAACGAAATTCAGCGGTTGCTCAAGCAAGGTTTGCCAGGCTTGCTGCCGTGGGTTTGGCGCCGCCGTCATAGTGCGTCCTCCAGCACGTACACCGACTCCGCACGCCGCCGTTGCCAGTGCTGCCAGCCGAGTACGCCGGCAAGCCCGAGGGTGCAGAGCAGCAGGCAACCGAACAGCAGCCGCGCCCGAGGCAGATTGTCTTCCAGCATCCACACGCCCAGGAAGCTCGCCAGACGTGGCTGGGCACCGGTGCGATGGCTGGCGATAGCCGCCTTGATGGCGGTCACCGAAACGCCTTCGTAGCTCAGGCCGGAAATCCCGTTGGCGACCAGCGTCTTGATCTGCGGGATCAGTTGATTGATATCCGTGGCCGGGTCATAGCGCACCAGCACGGAGGCAGAGGAAGGCGATATCACGCGCTTGAGCAAGTCGTTGTCCGGCAGCACCACATGCACGCGGGCGGAGATAATGCCGTCGATTTGCGACACGCTGTGGGACAGCTCTTCGCTCAACGCATAGACCATTTGCGCGCGCTCCTGCACCGGCGACGACACCAGGCCGTTGCTCTTGAAGACCTGGCCCATATTGGAAAACGACTGGCCCGGCAAACCTGCGTCATCGAGCAGCGCCATCGCTTCGGAGAAACGTTTTTCGTCCACCACCACCGTCAGTTGGCCGTTGTCCTGCACCTTGCGTGAGGCTGGAACACCGTCGCGCAGCAGAACGGCGACCATGGCATTGGCCTCGCGCTCGCCCAGGTTGGTGTACAGGTCGATATCGCAGGCCTGCAACAACCCGGCGAGGGCAACGACGATCATCAAGCGCAGGGTACGGCAGCGGTTGGACATGGCTTATTGACCTTTCAAAAGCGTGTTGGCGGAGCCGGATATCTGCGTCGCGCCGCGCACCACCATTTGCGTTTCGATGGAATAGTCGAACATTTTGCCTAGCGAATGGACGATCTGATCGACCTGCTGTTCACCGACTTTTTTCGGCGGTTGCCCGCTGCCGGTGGGGTTTTGCGCCGACGCCGGTTTATCTGCGCCCGCCGCCGCCGGCGTACTCCCCGGCCCTGCGGAAGCGCCCGGCGGTGAGCCGTTGGTGAGCGCATCGGCGCGTTCGGAAAAACTGCGTGAGCGGTCGATGAATCCGTTCAGGCGCTCCATCAAGCCTTCACCGATTTGATGCGGGCTCGCGCCCTGGGGCATGCCTTTGGCGTTGCCGGCCATGTGTTCGAAGAGGTTCTGGGAGGCCTGAAGCCCTCCCGGTCCGCCTGACGGCGGCAATGCCGCCGTGGCGGGTGCTGCGAGGCTTGCAGTCATGGCGGTGGCCTACTCTTCGTCGTCTTCGGATGACTGGGCTTCGTTCAGCATTTCCTGGGCCTTGGGCATGATGATGAACTGCCCGCCAACGGTCACGGCCTGGGTAATCAGGGCTTCGGTGAGTTTGTCATCGCTCATTTCTGCCTTGGATTTGTCCACCGCCGCATTGAACTGCGCTTCCGGCGTGGGGGTGACGTGGGTGGTGCTGTCGACAGGGCTGACTGACATCGTATTGCTCCTTACCAGTGGGTGATTGTGCTTGTGGGGTTTCAGTTACTGGCTTCAGTGGTCACCACGCTCCCACGAAATACGCGCACACCGCGCTCACGCGCGACGGGGGCCGTGACGGGGCGCTGCTGGTGGTCGACATGCTGCTCAACCATGTTCAAATACCCCGGTGGCCCCGAGACAAACAACTCGTCGCCATCGGGGCTCACCCGGGATGAAAGCTGCTTGCCATAGACGTCCAGGCTGCCCAGGTAATCTTCAAGCTGTTCAAGGTTGTGCGCCTGAGCCTTGAACAGGCGCGTGCCGTTTTCCGCATCGGTACTCAGGTAGAGGATGTTGCCGTCGAAGTACCAGCTCAGGCCGTTGGTATCACACAGTTGTGTCAGGAAATCCCCCGCGGACTCGCTGCGAACCCTACTGCGTGACTTGCCACGAACCTTGTCTGACATAACCACGATCAGCCCCAGGTTGTGACCGAACTCTTCCAGTGCGGCACGCGCATCCTGCTCGACCAGCACGTAGGCATACGGCTCAGCGAACCACTTCGGGGCATCGCCGGTCGACGCGTCTTCAGCCCGTACGCCGGTCGAGGTCAAAACCACCATCAGTATCCAGAAAGAGCACCTTATGAATCGGCGATTACCCATGACGTCGTCCCCCACACGTCGCGACAGCGGAGTGGGAAACACCGCGCACATAACGTTCGCTATTGCGCTTCAAGTCGATAAAATGATTTTCCCGTCGGGTGAGCTGTTTCGGTTGATCGGCCCCTGCGGTCGATTGAGCAATTGCCCCACCGTCCTCGACCAAAGAGCCTTTTCCATGCCCAGTCGTTTTGCCTCCACGTTGATTTTGCTTGGCAGCGTCGCGCTCGCGTCCTGCAGCACCCCGCCCGCCTCCGATGGTAGCTACGAACGCTTCATGGGCCTGGCTGCCGACCTGCAAAAACGCGGCGACACCGTTACCGCCGCCGGGCTTTATGAAAAGGCCACGCAACTGCCGCAGGCGCAACTCGATGCCTGGCTCAAACTGGGCGAAACACGACTGGCCAATGGCGATGCGCGGGGTGCCGAGCGCGCCTATCAACAAGCGCTGGAACGTCAACCGGACAGCGCAGCCGCCCTGTTGGGCCTGGGCACCGCACAACTGCGCCAGGGCAAACTGGACCGCGCGGTGACGGTTCTGACCCAAGCGAGTGCGCAACCCGATCAACCCCAAGCGTTCAACCGGCTGGGCATCGCGCAGATTCTGCGAGGTCAGGCCAACGCGGCTCAGGCGGCGTTCAGCCAAAGTCTCGCGCTGGCCCCCAACGACCTCGACACCCGTTGCAACCTTTCCCTGGCCTATGCCCTGGGCGGCAAGCCGCAACTGGCGCTGGACACTATTCATAGCGTCGTTGAGTCGGCACGCGCCCTGCCCCGGCACCAACGCAACGCATTGTTGATCAGCGTGCTCGCCGGCCGTGAAAAGGACATCCGCACCCTGGGCCTTGACGACATTTCCAACGCAGAACGCAAGAAGCTGTTGGCTGAAGCGCAACGCATCCAGGCCATCAAAGACCCGCAAGCCCAGGCGCGCGAACTGGGGCTGGTCGATACGCATTAGAGCCGCGACAGTCATTGGCGCTCCTGCTTGTCGGCCCTGGCCTGCTGTTCGGATTGACGCCGGCGCAGCTCCTCGCGGTCGTAACCATCAATGTAAACCTGCGCCGCACGCCCCACGGGCGCGGCCATGGTCGGACCGGTCGCCCTGCCCTGGAACAAATCCGAGCGCTGCTCGACCATCTGCAACAGCGTAAGGTTGTTGGCGCAGCCGGGTGGCAATAACGGCACATGCGTTACTTCATCGGTACCCAACTGATCCTCGGCTGAAGGCTTCAAGCATTCCACCGGGACCAGTTCGACCCGGCCGTCGGCGCGGGCCAGCGCCTGGTAATCCGGCGAATAGCTCGCGGGGGCCAGGTGGGTCTTGCAGCCCGCCAGCAGTGTCAGCGTCAGGCTGATCAGTAGCAGTACGCGATTCATGGTTGTTCCTTGTTCAATTCATGTAGAAGCCGAACATCCCGCCGTTGCGCGGCCCCGCAGATGCCGTAGCGGTATCTGCGGGGCGGGCGTCCAATGGCGTGGCAAGGGTTCGCGCACGTACCGGTTGCACCAGATACGGCGTGATCAGAATCACCAGTTCGGTTTCATTGCGCTGAAAGCGCTTGGAGCGAAACAGACTGCCGAGGATCGGCATGTCGCCCAGCATGGGTACCTTGTCGACATCCTGACTGCTTTCGCGCTGGAACAGCCCGGCTATCGCGAAGGTCTGGCCGCTGCCGACCTCAACCCGCGTATCGGCACGCCGTACCCTGAACGACGGCACTTGATAACCGCCCACGCTGACGGTGCTGGAGCCCATCAGACTGCTGACTTCAGGACGCACCTGCAGGGCGATTCGGTCGTTGGGCAGCACCGTCGGGCTGAACAGCAGCGACACACCGTATTGCTTGTATTCGATGCCGACCAGATCGCGGTTTACCGGCACCGGCACGGCGACTTCGCCACCGGCCAGGAAACTTGCGGTCTGACCGGTCATGGCCGTGATGTTCGGCTCGGCAAGGATCTCTAGGATGCCGTTGCTTTGCAGCGCCTCAAGCATCGCGTCGATATTCACATTGCCCGACGCCAGCCCGGCGCTGACCACATTGGAGCCACCGCTGGCCGCCTCTGCCGCCAACGCGCCGCCTGTGAGCAGGCCGAATGAGAACGTGCCGTTGTTGAACAGCGCATTCCAGTTGACGCCGTAGCGCAGCAGTTCGGAGCGCGATACCTCGGCAAACCGTACGCGAATGTTGACCTGCGCCGAGCCTTCGTACGACGCGCCGTTGATTGCGCTCTTGAAATCCTGGCCCTCGGTACTCAGCAGTGCGTTCAGGTCGGTGGCCTCGCCCACGCTCTTGAGGCTGCCTTTGGCCACGACTCGATTACCTGCCGCAGAGATGTGCGCGCTGCTGTTCGGATGCATCTCTTTCAGCGGGTGACTGATGGCCTGGGTGCCGCTGCTGACGGACAGACTCAACGCCGCCAGTTGCTCGCCATCAGGGCTGAGGGCGATCAGGCTGGTCTGCCCTAGTGCTTTGCCAAACACGTAAATCACCCCCGGCGATACCACCTGCAGATCGGCAATACCGGGGTCTGCGACGAGCACTGAGTCGACGGGTGCCTTGAAGCTCAGGATGCGCCCTTCGCCGGAGGCCAGGTCAAGGTTGCCGGTACTGCCTTCGGCGATGGTCTGCGCGCACGCAATCACGGGCAGCGCCAGGGCTGCAACAGCGGCTATCCAGAAGCCACGAAACTGCGCAAAACACGTCATGAGGCGCTCGCCATTGAAGTAATCGGGACGCCGCTGGCTGGGCGTCGATGAATAATTTCGTTCAGGCTGAGGGTGCCAAGCGCTTGCAGGTTGTATTCGCCGGCCAGCTCGCGAAACGACAGGACCGCCAATTCAAGCTCACCGCGCAGCACCAGGCGACGCATGCCACGCCGCAATTCGGGATGTACCAGCAATACCGTCTGGCCTTCCTCAGGCAAGCGCTCGCAGGCGTGACGCATTTGTGTGAGCAGCGCGCGGTTGGTGTGTTCGGGCCACGAATCGCCAGGGTTCTCCAGACGCCGTGTGCTCGCGCGCAACTGTTCTTCCAGACCTGGCGTGAGCACGAAAGCACTGATGACCCGGTTGCGATCGGCGAACTGATGGCTGATCTGGCGTGCCAGCGCGGCGCGCAGTCGCTCGGCCAGACCCGGTGCATCGGTTTGCCGAGCGCCCCATTCGACCACTGCTTCGAGCAACGCGCGTTGATTGCGAATCGAGACACCTTCAGCGATCAGCAAGCGCAGGGCCTCGGCGACGCGTTGCAACGGCACGATATGCAGCACTTCCTTGACCAGCTCGCCGTACAGGCCCTCCATGCGCTCCAGGATCGCGCGGGTTTCCTGAATCCCGAGAAAATCAGCAGCGTAGCGGCGCACCGTACGTTCGACCATGGTGCGCAGCACCTCGTCGGGCAACATGAAACCGATACCCGCCTCTTGCAGGCTGTCCTGATGATGCAGTTCTATCCATTGCGCCGGCTGGCGGCTCAACGGCGAGTCGACTTCCAGCAGAGGAATGTCCAGCAAGTGCGCATGCACCGGATCGTCCTTGAGCAACAGGCAATCGGGGGGTAACTCACCTTCGTTGACCGGCACGCCCTCAAGCTCAATGACAAAGCGGTTGGCGGGCATCGATGGATCGATGTAAAGATCTGGCACCGGCACTTCGATGCCCAGGTCAGCGCGGATCTCATGACACAAGGCTTCAAGACGCTGGCGCAGCGGGAACTGCGGTGCCGCCTGGCCCAACGCTGAACCCATGCTGAGCAACAGGCGGCTGTCCAGCGGTTTGCCGAGCACCTGGGGCTGCTCGGGCAGGTGTGCCAGATCGTCGGCCGCTTCGCTGACAGCTTCAGCGGGAAGCACCTCGACCACCTGGCCACGGCGATACATGACGAATGCCGCGCCCCCAAGCACCGCCGCCAGGCCGATAAAAACCAGCGCCGGAAACCCTGGCAGCAATGCAACGCCCAGCAGAATCAAGGCCGTCAAACCCAGCGCCATGTGACTGGCGCCCAGTTGCTGCAGAATCTCGGTGCCCAGATTGCCTTCGGCATTGTCACTGTTGACGCGGGTGACCACTGTCCCCGCCGCCACTGAAATCAGCAGCGCTGGAATCTGCGCAATCAGCCCGTCGCCAACCGTCAGCAGCGAGTAGGTGTGCGCCGCGTCACCGAATGACATACCCCGTTCGAGCATGCCGATCAGCATGCCGCCCAACAGGTTGACCGACAGGATGACCAGCCCGGCGATAGCGTCGCCCTTGACGAACTTCATCGCGCCGTCCATGGCGCCGAACATCTGGCTTTCGCGTTCAAGTCGCGAGCGACGGCGACGAGCCTCGGGCTGATCAATGTCGCCGTTACGCAGGTCGTTATCGATGCTCATCTGTTTGCCAGGCATCGCGTCCAGGGTAAAACGCGCCGCGACCTCAGCCACGCGCTCGGCACCTTTGGTGATCACCACGAACTGCGCAACCGTGATGATCAAGAACACCACCAGGCCAACCACCACCTGGCCTGCAATGACAAAATCGCCGAAGGCTTTGACGATGTGACCGGCGTTGCCATCCAGCAGAATCAAACGTGTGGTGGTGATCGACAAGGACAGGCGAAACAGCGTGCTGAGCAGGATCAGCGGTGGCAGCGCGGAGAACTCCACCGAGTGCGAAATATAAAACGCGACGATCAGGATCAGGATGCTCAACGCAATGTTCATGCCGATCAGCACATCGACCAGCCAGGTGGGCAGCGGGATGATCATCATCACAATGGCCATCAGCATGAACGCAACAATGATCACGTCGCTGCGCTTGGCGGCGATGCGTGCCAGGGCATTGAGGTGGTTCATGACCCGCATCATCGAGCGGCTCTCCGAGCGGTCAGATAGCGTTTGAAGCACTGGCGCGCCTCGTCCTCGCGGGCGGCGCCCCACAACGCGCGACTGCGTAGCAGCAACACGCCCGGCGACTCGCCTTCGGCAACCACCAGGCGGTCCAGTGCACTCAATGCGCGGTCTGGCTGAGCGCTGTCAGTGAAGGCCATCGCCAGCCCACGCAACAGCATGGGATCGCGCGGCGCCAGATGCACCGCAATCAGCAGCATCACCAACCCTTTCTGCGACTGGCCGCCACGGCGATACGACTCGCCCATGCCCTTGAGCAACTCGACGGCGTCCTGCTCTTCACGGCTGAGCGTTTCGCGGCGCATCAGGCCTGTACCTCGACGCGCTGTTGTTCCAGGCTGCGTCGCATGTCAATTTCCTCGCTGATCAGGTCATGGGCCAGGATCTTTATCTCTGATTCTGCGTCCAGGGCAGGCAGGACGTTGTGCAGGACATATTCAAGTATCTCCAGCGAACGGGTGCTGCCGAACAGCTCCGGACTGATGCCGTTGGCACTTGAAGACTGCTCGACATCGCCACGTAATGAGCGACGTGCCAGGACTTCACGCTTGCTCAGGACCGCTTCGAAACGCGCCCCCTGACGCGAGGTCGCTGGCTGGACAGCGTCAACCGCAGGAGTTTTCTCGGCGGTGACCGGCAGCAGCGGGCGCGGGTCGATTTTCATAGGGTGAAGGTGAATCGTTCTTCACCCCGGGCGAGAATCACCTGGTTGTTTTCGATGCGCTCCAACGTCCAGTCATCAGCCAGCGCGGCCCCTGGGTACAGGCGTTTGCCGCTCTCATTGACGACATAAGGATTGGTGCCGAACCAGACTGCCTGAAAGCGCACCCGTGGCTTGGCGATTTCGGCGCGAGGGACGACAGCAGAATGCAGCACCACTTGCTGTCCAAAGCGGCCGTCATAGGCTTGTTGCACGCGCATCCACTGTTTTTTCTGCGCGGGGTCGTAGTTGCCCTGCACGTTGAGCTGTCCATCGGATTCGCTGACTTTTATCTGATTCAGACTGGTTGCCGCCAATTGCTGCTCAAGCCAGGACGCGGCTTGCGCAGCCGTTGCTGTACTTGGGTGTTTTGCATCGACGGACGAACTCAATTGACTGTGGGTCGCCAGCTCCATTGGCGAAACGGGCTGACCGCGAAAGGCAAACGCGCCGACGCATAAAAACATCAACAGCAGCGCGATGACCCATTGCGGCGCGCGGCGCGAGGCACGCAGGGCGCGGTCCACAGGCTCGGATTGATCGCAGGCTTCGTTCAGGGTCAGGCGAGCACCGCCAATGCGGACAGCCAGAGGAAAACGCGCGCGATGGCCGCTGCCGACGGGAATCCTGATCTCCCGGGCATCACGCCCGATGACGATGACATCGCCGCCAAGGGCTTCGACCGCCACCTGGCCGTTGGAGAAACGCAGGGCCATGTGCCGCTCAGCGATGCCGGTATCACTGAGCAACAAATCAGCGTTACCGGCACTTCCAATAATGTAGATGGCTTTATCGAGGGAGAGATTTACCCCTTGATGCAGGCCGTGGGTGATGCAGAGCAGTGGAACGCTCATTCCCGAAGCCGATGAACCAGGCGCCGGGATCAGGGAAATCAGGGCTGTCATATCGGGTTACCCGTGTGGTGCGCGCAGGCAATGGCGAGTCAGACACCGAAAAACGTAGAGTGAAATGCAGCGTAAGGGCCAGGTAGGCGAGCAGCCTTGCAGCTGCCCGCGCAGCGACGTCAGTTCTGCGGACGTTGCTTGGTCGCATCGAGCTCAGCTTTTTTGGCTGTGGTCAGCTCGGTGATTTTTGCCGACTTCTCGATAGCCATATTGAAAGTGGCTTCCATTTTTGCGATTGCTGCATCTGCGCCGCCGCCGGAGCTTGCTGGAGGGACTTCACTCATTTTGGATCTCCTTGCTTTAGATGGGATGTCTTCAGCCGCAAAGCGGCGTGCTAATACTTCAGGCATCACAGTAAGGCAGCTTTATTACAAATAAACTTCAGCTCACCGCTCCGCACGAATCGATATTACGCAGATGAAATCATTCGACGCTGTGAAAACTTGTGAAACCTCACGCCTGCAACTAACCAGGTTCGAAGCAATATCATTTGGCCTTCACTCATGAGCGCCAAACTTAATATAATTCAAAATGTTTCTTTAGCTTTTTGTGGAACTTTATTTTAAATAACTGCCTTTTTTTTCGCCCTTAGCAGGAGGAGATCAAATAGCCACCAGTAATTTGCCACCCGCCGGCCAAAGCCCAATGCTTCAGCGACTATCCGGTTGTGAAACGTTGTGAAAACGTCCCTGCATAGCCCCTCACCTGCGCCCCACTCTGATAATGTCCTCGTCCATCGCTAGTTGAGGCTCAACAACTGAAGCTGCTTCGACGAGTAACCTCCCAGCGTGACTTGAACACCCAAAATACTCGCATCTCGCTTCACCAGACCCGTGATCCGCGAAACTAAGATGTGCGCCACATCACACTTTTATCGTGCACTGATAATTAACCAGCCGAACAAACGATGAGTTAGCTGTATTTATCAACCACAACAATACCCCCGCAGTGCCGGCCACTTTGCATTTACGCAGCCACCTACTCTTAACAAGTGACTGACTTGTTATTCATCGATACAGGAGCCTGAATATGTCCATCTCTGTGACGGATTTGAAAAAAAACCCAGCTGTAAACCAATCCGAATCCCAGTGGGACGGCTCGGTTCAGCGCGCCAAGGCCAAGGAAGCCGGTATCGAATGGCAACTGTCCGAAAACGATCATCGCTCGACACAAGAGATCATCGATGGCAGCCCATTGCTCAAGAACCTCGGCAATCAGAGTGACGTAAAAGAGAAGCTCAAGGAGCGAGTGGGCGATTTCGAAACCGACCGCGACGCGGCCTATCGCGCCACGCAGGTGCTGGAACACATCGAGCAGTTGGACGAAGGTGGCAGTCGCGTGGCCGGCAAAGACGTCAACAACAGCCGAGTGGACGGTTTCACCAAAAGCGGCGAAGCCAGGCACGGTACCGAAGCCGGACGCCTGCAGGACTTCGGCAAATACGGCTTCGATAACCTCGAGGGCAAACTCAAGAACGTCGACGCGGTTGCCGATGACCCGGTCGCGCGTGAAAAGGCCGACGCTCGGGGCATCCAATGGGTACGCCCGGAGAATGACCAACGCTCCGCACAGCAGATAATCGACGACAGCCCCTTACTGAAAAACCTGGGTAACCAGAGTGGCGTGAAAGATATGCTCAAGGAGCAGGTCGGCGACTTCGAAAATGACCCGGACGCCGCCTATCGCGCCAAGCAGGTGCTGGACCACGTTGTGCGTTTTGACGGGAATGGCGAACGCCTGGCGGGCAAAGATGTCAACAATGACAGCGTAGATGGCTTCACCAAAAGCGGCGAAGCCAAACACGGCACTGAAGCCGGTCGCCTGCAGGATTTCGGCAAGGGCGGCTTCGACAGTCTCAATGGCAAACTTGAAAGTGCCGCCAACGTTGGCGGCGATTCCAAGGCCCGCGAGGCAGGCGAGAAAGCCGGTATCGTCTGGGAGCTGCCGGAGGGCGACAAGCGCTCTGCCAGCGATATCATCGACGCCAACCCCCTACTGAAGAACCTCGGTAACCAGAGCGGTGTAAAAGACACCCTCAAGGAACGTGTCGGCGACTTCGAGAATGACCCGAACGCCGCCTTCCGCGCCAGCCAGGTGCTTGATCGAGTTGTTGGCTACGATGAGAGCGGCAAGGTCCTCAACGGCGGCGACGTTGCCAACAGCAGTGTCGACGGGTTCACCAAAAGCGGCGAAGCCCGAAACGGCACCGAAGCAGGACGCTTGCAGGATTTCGGCAAGTTCGGCTTCGAGTCACTGCCCAAGGCCCAGGCCAGCGAGGATATCGCCAGCTACAAGGACTTTCTCAAGGCCAAACCCGACGCCGACGAAGGCGCCAAACAAATCGCCCAGTACGCTGCCATTCTTGAGCAGAAGTACGACTCGATTCGTGGCAAGACCGGCGCCGATGGCGCGCTCACCGAACAGAACATCAAGGACTACAAAGACGCCAATCCCCAACTCAGCGCCAAGGAGCAGGAAGCGTTGGACTTTTGGGCCCAGCCGGGCGCGTTCAAAATGCTCGACGCCGCCAGCAACCCGCTGGCCAATACCGCCGACGGAAAGGTCGGCAAGGCCGACATCCAGAACTGGCTGAAGAACACTGCCCCGGCTGATGCCCCAGGGCTGACCAGTCTGTTGTCGACGGTGATATCGGGCAACGTGACCCACAATGTCGACACCAGCAAGCTGGGTGCTGATGTATTCGAACACCCCGAAAACTACACCGCAGAGCAAAAGGCCGCCGTGCTGATGGACCTGCAGAATGCGCAAAAGCTGGTGGTCGGCGGCGCCACCGCCGGGATGTGGGGCGACGATTACGGCAAGGTCGCCATTGCCAACGGCTCCGGCGCGTTCTGGCAACCGGACAAGGTGCTGCAGGATATCAACGACCACATCGCCCTTCTCCAGAACGACAAACCTACGGCTGAGTTCCTCCAGACACGTGGCGATGAGGCCATGAAGGCGCTGTTCGATGACAGCCCGGAGCTCAAGGCAGCGGTGACCAAAACCTACGAAGACCAGATCAAATCCGGTAAGGCGCTGGACAAAGCCTGGGATGCCGCCACCAAGGATGGCAAGGTCGATCAACCCAAGGCGCTGGCGGACTTTTATGCCACTGCGCGCAGCCTTCAGACGATGCTGGGCATCGACAAGGCCGCCGAGATCCAGGCAGGCGTGGGCAAGTCCTCACACAGCGAAGAGTTCAAGGCTTACTACAAAGACACACTGGCCTCGGGCGATCGTCTGCGCGAGCTGCTCAAGACCGAACCCCCGGAAGCGGCCGCCGGCGCTTTCAGCATGGAAGTGGCGCTCTATAACGGCACGCTGGACCCGGAATTCACTGGCACACTCGACAAGCAGCTGAACGACAACTTCTCCAGCATCGTTCAGGAAAACGCGTTCAAGGGCGCAACCTTCGATGATCTGAAAGCCGCCTATGGCAAGGATGGCGGCGCGGATCTAGACGAAGACAAAGTGCGCAAGCTGATTGACGACATACGTCGGGAATCACCCGAACTGCTGATGAACAAAGACGGCACCATGGCCACAACCGATCAAATCCTGGCGGGTTTCCGCGGCAACTGGGACATGTTCCGGCAGGGTATCAAGTCCCTGGACAGTATGAATTCGTTGGCTAAATTCGATATCAGTGGCGATGGCAAAGGCGCGTACAGCAGCGGCACCCTGCACGGTGTGAGCGGCCTGTTCCTGGCTGGCGTGACGATTGCCCGTGGCGTCCAGGGCGCAGGCAAGCTGACCGAAAGGAACAAGGTGGATATTGCGACCGGTTCGGTCCAGACCGCAACCGTGCTCACCGAAGGCGGCGCCAAGGCTTACAAGGTGTACCTGGACACGGCGATCAAAAACGGAGAACAGTCGCTCGACGACATGAGGACCGGCAAACTACCCAGCGATTTGCTCCAGCAGGTCAAGGACAACGTCAAGGACGGCAAGAACGCCAAGGTCATTGCCACTAAATTCGAGGACAGCGCCAAAGGTCTGGGTGGTCTCGCAGGTATGGCGATGGGCGCCTACGGCATCTTTGACGGCGTACAGGCGATTCGTCGCGGCGACAATCTGACCGGTGGTTTCGGGATCACGGCCGGCTCGCTGGGAGCCCTGGCCGGTGCGGCGTCAGCCGTCGAAGGAGGCCTTGGGCTGCTCAGCAGCAGTCTGCCGCGGGTTATCCCTTACCTGGCCGGTGTCGCCGGTACAGCCGGAGTTCTGGGCGTCCTGGCCGGAGGCGTGGCCGTGCTTGCCGCGCTGATCCCTGGGTTGGTCAGGGAAGGTCAGCAGCAGGCCAAGGCTGATGATTTTGCCCAAGTGCTCGGCGGCTCGATCGAGCGCTACGGTATCGACGGTGTCAAAGACGGCACAATCAGCGACATCCCGACGAAAGATTGGCCGGGCGGCGAACAATGGACGTCCTGACATAAGTCAACCTACGCGCGCTGGCGTCTTCGTAGACCCGGCGCACGGATTATCCACGCGGCCCCGCACACACTATCCTCATGCCTCCACGTCTCAAGTGAACCCGGAGCCGGCACATCCCTTAAGGAACCGACAGACAGCTCAGCGAAGCTTCCGCAACCTAGGCTGAAATAGCCGTCATCCAGTCACAACCAGTCTCTGTGTGCGGCGATAACCTATTCAAAAAAACTGAGGTCTATCTTCAGCCCATCGAAAGAAACTGCCCGCAGTAGCTCAGCGAGGAATACGCCGTCCAGTAATCGTCCATGGATATACGCACGCCGAGTCGCTTAAGAACGCAGTTCTGAGGCCTGACGAGCATTGGTGGATGCCATTCGGCGGTGTGGGACATGAGGGTTTGAACCCACCAACTGGCAAGCAGAGGGGTCGGTGAGAGTGGAAGCGCGTGTTTCATGAGCGATTATCCGTAGCAAGCTCGGTCTTCGGGGGGATGATTTCGACACTCGCTGTCATACCTGCCGCCAGCTCAACGTCCGGTGGAACCCGATCGATATGGATACGAACCGGAATCCGCTGCGCAAGACGCACCCAGGTGAAGGTCGCCGCCACATTTGGCAGGCCGAGATGCCCCGGCGAATCGTTGCTGTTCTCGATACCGCGACCGATGCTTTCGACATGCCCCGACACAGGCTGATCAAAGCCCATCAGCATGATATGCACCTGGTCGCCGACGCGGATTTGCCGGATCTTCGTCTCCTCGAAATAACCAGTGATCCAGAAGCTTGCCGCATCGAGGACAGCAACCGTCGTCGAACCGGCCGTCGCGTAGTCACCAGGCCGCAGCCTCAGATTAGTGACATAGCCATCAACCGGCGAGCGGATAGTAGAGCGGGCGAGATTGAGTTTGGCGAGGTCGAGAGTCGCCACCGCTGCTTGATAGGTGGCGCCCGCCACTGCTGCCGCGCCTCCTGTTTGCTGAACATCTTCTTGGGACACGATATCTCGGAGTTGGCTGCGCCGCCGCGCCGCCGCTTGACGAACCAGCCTATCCTGACGCTTGGCCTCGACGTCGGCTTCAGCCGACGCCAATGCGAGCCGGTACCGCTCCGGGTCGATCACATAAAGAATGTCACCCCGATGGACATATTGGTTATCAATAACGGGGACAGCGCTGACCGGGCCGGAGACTTCCGGTGCGATTTGCACAACATCCGCGCTCACTCGCCCGTCGCGAGTCCAGGGAGCCCGCTCGTAGCGGTCCCACGCCCCCAGCGCAATGAGCGTGGCGCCAGCAACGAGGCAAAGAGTCAGAGCATAGCGGCTGAGCAGGGATAGAACAGGCTTCAAGATAAGCGTCCGATTGATGGCAGGTGCTGCACGAGCAGGCCGTAGATGAGTACGAAAGTGGCGAGTTCGATGAGCGGCCGGTAGGCGAATATGCGGTAGATGCCCACGACCGAGAGAAGGCGGATTATCGCGAGGGTGGCAAACAGCGCGACGAAAACCAGCGCCAGCAAACCGGGGATGAGAACACCACCAACATCGAGATCAACGATCATGAGCCGCGCTCGCTGCATTACTGGGACCTAGTGCAAACTTAAGGTCGATGAGCAGGTCGACCATCCGCGAGCGGTCGTTGATCGAGCTGTCGGCGATCATCACCTGCAACGTCTCGATACGCTGAACAAAACCGATCGAATCAACACGCCCCTTAAGGCCTCTGGCGCCGAAGCGTAAGGTGATCGCGCAAAGAAGCTCGCCTAATTTTTCGGCAATGTCGCAGTTGACCTGCGGGATCATCTTGCGCAGCGGCCCAACAGCGCGACCGATGCGCAGATGGTGCAAGGTATCGTCGAGAACGTCTAAATAGCTTTTGTTGGACACCCGTAACCTTGGTAGGAGCAGCACCGTCCGATCGATCATCAGGTTCGTCCAATGCATGTCATCGGTTGCATCACCGAGGGCTCGTCGGCTGACGTCCCTGCGACTCAATCGAAGCAGTCGGCTGATCGCCGCGTCGACCGGGACGGTCTGGAACAAGGTCATGCTTACCACCCCGAATCCGACCGCTGCAAAGAGCGCGACAACGGTGTTGAGGGAGGCAGCAAAGTCGCCGGCGTAGGTAGCGCGCAGGCCCGAAAGAATCGGAATGGTCAGGGTGATCCCGAGCGCCATGAACGTCGTCGGGGGACGCGCTTGCAGGGAGCCAGCTAACAGGAATGCCGGTGCGAGCACCGCGACAAGGAGAACAAAGTCCGTGACCTGGGGAAGAATGACGAAGCTGTAGGCAAAGCTGATTGCCACCCCATAGATCGAGCCGACCATATATTTGATGACGTTAGGGGCTGGCGCGTCGACATTCCCGAACAGGGTGCAGCAAACGCCAAAAATGGAAACGGCTGTCCCGCCCTCAGGCCAGGCCGACCAGATCCAGAAAGCGCAGCCGATAAGGATACCGACGATGGCACCCAACGCGGCCCGGCCCGCCATCCAGCGATCACGGTGATAGATGTAGCCCTTCGCAGGCTTCGGCCAATGAAGCACTGCCGCCTCGTGTGATCGGTCTGCAGTCACGATGTGGCGCCCTAGGCTGTCGCAGTCTTGGAGCAGGCCGATCATTTCGGCAAGATAACCGGCGAGATTACCCGCGAGCCTGTCGCCAGGCGTTGCGGCGTCTGCGCCGAAACGTTTGTGGATCGCCTGCGCGCGGGCGATCAAACAAATTGCGTCGCCCTCCCGTTCGGCCGCCTCGACGGCTGGGATCCACGTCACGATATCATCGAGCAAAGCGATCAGTTCATCAGGCGAGTTGCCGCCGCCGATGCCAAGGGAATGGATCCGGTCTTCGATCTCCGCAGCGAGCGGAAGCAGTCGCGCGAGCCGGTCATGAATCAGTTGCACCGACTCGTGCCGCATCACAGGGGCCGGGTCATAGGGTAGGTGCGTCGCAAGCCCCTGCAGGGCAAGAAGATCCACTGCGAGCTGGGTGCGGTCGCGACGGTTCTCTCTCGGCGTTCCCTTCAAGGCGTCAGCTGCCAACCGACGGGCGTCCCGCAGCGCTGCCAACAGCTTGCCAGTGAACTGGCCCGTCATACGTTTGGGCAGGATGTAGCGATGCACCAGAACGGCACACAGTATCCCGATGGAGATCTCCTGGACCCGCACCGATGCCGTATCAAACACCGCGCCTGGATCAAGCACACTGGGAAACCCAATCAGGCTCGTGGTGTAGCCAGCCAGCACGAAGGCATAGGCTCTTGGCGTGCGATCCAGCAGCGAGAAGTAGAGACACAGACCGATCCAGCAGGCGAGCACCACGCTGCATGCAATAGGGTCGTTCACGAAATTCGGAATGATCGCCACCGTTGCCACGGCCCCGGCGAGGGTCCCCACAAAGCGATAGACACCGCGGCTGAGCGACGCACCAGCCGAGGTTTGCGAGACGATATAGACAGTCACTATTGCCCAGTAAGGATTGGCAAGTCCTATACGCAGCGAAACATAGTAGGCCAGCATCGCTGCGGCAAAACTCTTCGCCGAGAACAGCAACGCATCCACATCTGCCTTCACAGCAGGGGCTTGCAGGAGAGACGAAACCGCGCGTGCTATTGCGACGCGAGCTCTCTCCAGTGGTCTGTTCGCAGAAGGTAGGGTGTTCATGCGAACCATTATTACTGCGTTGCAAAGGCAAATAAATTCAGTATTCTTCCAAAATATACCTAAAAGCTGCCAATCGATGTCACTCTCACCATCAGCCGTCTCTGTCTTCGACCCCGACCTCACGGATCGGCCGGCGGTTGCGCGGCAGCTCGACTTTGCAGATCACCAAGCGGAAGTGCCGATGCATGTGCATCGCAAGGGCCAACTGATCCTCGCGCTGCATGGGGCGGTCACCTGTACTGCGGACAACGAGATCTGGATCGTGCCGCCCAACTGTGGCGTCTGGATTCCGGGCGGGGTGCCGCATAGCGCTCGGGCGACAGCAAATGCTCGGCTCAATTATCTGTTCGTGAACCCCGGGGCGGCAAAGCTACCCGAGGATTGCTGCACTTTGTCCATCTCCCCAATGATCCGGGAAATGGTCGATCGGTTGGCTCGTGAGCCTGCCGATTATCCTTCGGATGGCCATGCCGCCAGGCTTGCGAGAGTGATCCTTGACGAACTGGTCGAAATGCCGCGTGAGCACTTCAACCTACCCATCTCCAGTCATCCTAAAATTCGTGCGATAGCCGATGCGCTGACGATCGAACCTTCCGACCGCAGTACGTCAGCTGAATGGGCGAAACGCGTGGCGATGAGCGAGAGGTCGCTGGCTCGCTTGATGATTCGTGAGACGGGCCTCACATTTGGACGCTGGCGGCAGCAGTTGCACCTGGTCGTTGCGCTTCGAGAGCTGGCCAGTGGGGCAAAGGTGCAGAACGTTGCGACCGAGCTGGGTTATAACTCGGTCAACGCCTTTATCACCATGTTCAAAAAGGCACTGGGGAGCACGCCCGCACAGTATTTTGCACAACGCGGGGCGCTGCTGCCGTCGGCTCCAAAACGGATACCGAATGACTGAAATTGATGACTTTCATATTGGGTGATTTCGGCGGAAATAGTCAGTGTGGCGCTCATGCCTCATCACGCCGAGCACGCGCTTGCTTGAGGCTGACTTCAGGATAGATGCCGAAGGACATGCGCTGCTGGCGCCCTCCCAGTAGCACCGGAATATGCACTGCTTGTTGCCAACAGCGGTCACCATAAGTGAAAGGCCATCAGTCGCAGCGGCATTAGAGTCTCGGCCGCGGACAGTGGACCTATGGCCGGATAGTCGCGTCTAGCCGGGCGGACGGGCAATAATCAGTGGAGATAGCTCCTGTCAATTACGGAATCATCCCAGGCATATAGTCGATTTGACACTTTCACCGCGCTGCAAGAAATTGATGATCTACCTCCTCTCTTCGACCTGAACCCTCGGCTGTATCTGCAACCCAAATTCTCGACATTCGTAATTGTTTCTCGCAGCCATCAGTACTCCAACCTTCTTCACCATGAGTAATACTCATCATTGATGGGCAGAAACAAGATAGTCGATAACGAGTGACCTCTAAGGTTCACATTCCAAACCCTAAAATTGACTCGTCCACCGCTGTAAGAAATGAACTTCGCCGTGATGAACGCCCTTTATGCGACTACCACCGGCGTGTGGCGGACCAGATGGCTGCTTGCCTCCTGACGTTTATGTTCAAGTATCCGCTATCTGCGGCCAATTAATACATCGGAAATCAATTTCATGGCTATAGAAATTTCCCGAAGATCGTTTATTAATCGCTCGGCCTGCGTGGCTTTAGCGGCGTCTACCGGGTCGCTTTTCGCTGCAGACCGCGGTGGCGTGGAGGCGAAGTTCCTGACCACCGTTAGTTCCAGTGATGAAAGCTACTGGGTCAATATTGCTGCTCAGTATCAGGTGTCTCCTGATATAACCAATCTTGAAAACGGCTTCTACGGCATTATGACCAACACCGTCCTGGCGGAGTACCACCGCAATATCGAGATGCTTAATCTGAACAACTCTTATTATATGCGGACCGCTTACGAGACCGACATGTTGGCTGTTCGAGCGCAGATTGCCAATATCGCTGGTGTCTTGCCAGAGGAAATTGCAATCACCCGTGGTGCCACTGAAGCCCTGCAAAACCTGATCACTAACTACAACCTCATCAAGCCCGGTGATGTTGTCATGTACTCGGATCTCGACTACGACAGCGCGCAGTATGCGATGAACTATCTTCACGAGCGTCGAGGGGCCAACGTTGTGACCCTCACTATTCCAGAGCCTGCATCGAAACAAGACATTCTGGATACTTATGCGGCTACCTTTACCGCGAACCCAAAAACCAAACTACTGCTACTGACACATATCAGCCATCGTACCGGTAGGGTAATGCCCATCGCTGAAATATCAGCCATGGCCAAAGCGAAAGGCATTGATGTGATCGTGGATGCTGCCCATTCATGGGGCCAAATGGATTTCAGTATTCCTGATCTGAACGTGGATTTTGCCGCGTTCAACCTCCATAAATGGATGGGTGCGCCTCTGGGCGTCGGTTTTCTCTACATTCGCAAGAACCGCCTTGCAGACATTGACCGGGCATTTGCTGATGAAGACTCGGCGGCTACCGACATTCGTTCTCGTGTGCACTCTGGCACCACCAATACGGCCAACGTTATGACGGTACCCACGGCGCTGGGACTGCACACCAGCCTAGGCGCGGCGAACAAGCAGGCTCGCTTGCGTTTTCTGCGTGATTATTGGGTTTCGCGGGTCAGGGAGTTCAAGGGCATGAACATACTCACGCCCGATGAGCCCGGCAGCTACGGCGCGATCACGTCTTTCAGGCTCACCGGCAAGGTGTCGAAAGCCGACAATGCTGCAATTACCAACGAGCTGCGTGAAAAACACAATATCTTCACGGTACGGCGAGGCGGCGTGGCTGGCGGTGACTGTGTGCGGGTGTCTACTGCACTGTTCACCAAGACGTCCGACCTCGACCGCCTGGTCGCTGCGCTGAAGACCATCACAAAGTCTTGACACTCAATTTTTAGTAACGAAAGGGTGACTTCTGGCCACCCGCTGCGCCCGGGAAGTGCAGCAGGGCCAGAACATCGCCGCCGTACTCTTTGGCTCTCGATGGATCAGTCAAATCCAGTGAACCGGAGATGCGCCACACTTAAAAATGCTGTTCACTTTCACGCAAGATCCTCTTGAGCCAGCGACAAAACTCACGCGCCAGGTCGACGTGCGTGCTCTGGGTATTCACATAGGCCAGGTAGGTAGCCCCAGAGGCCACCGGCTCGTCGTCGGCCAAAATCAATGTGCCATTACGCAATTGATCCCTGACCACCACACGCGGCACCACCAGCAGCCCTGAGCCGCCGATTGCTGCCGCCACTGCCAAAAAAAGATGGTCGTAGACGGCGCCTACTTGTAGCCGATCCACCGGAATGTCTTTGGCGACCGCCCATACAGGTATCGCATCAGGTCGAGACTTCGAGGCGATCAGTGGCCATGTGCTCAGTGTTTGCGCGCGATGCGTCGCGACCATCGCTGGCGATCCTACACAGACCAAATCTTCCCTGATCAGCTCCCAGCTCTCCGTTCCATGGAGGATCAGATCGCGGGTAATCAAGACGTCAAATTCTTCCTGGGGCTGGGGTGCAGACAAGGACGTAATGAGATCGACCTTTATTGGATGGCTGTCCATGAAAATCCCCAGTATCGGGACCACAACCGTCATGGCGAAACTCGGCATAGAGGTTCGCACGATCAGCCGATCATGGTTTTTCTGGCCCTGCACCATCTGGTGCGTCGCCAACTCAATCGTGGAAACGGCATCTCTCACCGCTTCGTAGAACTGCGAACCCGAGGGCGTGAGCGTGATGTTAGGGCCACGGCGTTCGAACAGTTTCAGCTCTGCCAGTAACTCAAGCGCGGCGACGTGCCTGCTCACGGCACTCTGCGTAATACCAAGTGCTTGGGCCGCCTGCGTGAAGTTGCCGAACCTGCCCGCCGCTGCAAACACCCGAATCGCAACCATCGGGACGCCAACTTTCTTCACCATGAGTAATACTCATCATTGATGGTTAAAAACAAGATAGTAGATAACGAGTGACATCTAAGCTTCACACTCTAAACCATAACATCGACTCGACCACTGTCCATTAACCAAGAGTCAGACTTATGCTCAGTAAAAATATTTTATCATGCGTAGCACTCATCCTCGGCATTCAAGCCAGCGTAGCAAATGCTTCGGATGTCGTGCTCTACTCTTCAAACGACGTGCAAACTGTCAGCGCCCTTGTCGATCAGTTCGAGCAGCAATACCCTGACATCAACGTATCGGTAGTCCGCGCCGGGACAGGCGCGCTCATGCAGCGCATCAAGGCCGAAGCGGCCAACCCATTGGGCGATATCTTCTGGTCGGGCGGACTTTCGACGATCGGTGCGTTTCAAGACCAGCTTGAGCCTTACAAATCGGCTGCAGAAAACGCTGTACCCGCCCAATACCGCGCACCGAACGATCAGTGGCTGGCCACAAATACCCATGTCACCGTGCTCATGGTCAACGCGCGACAAGCCCCGGACGGTGAACTCCCCATAGGCTGGGCTGACCTCGCTGATCCGAAGTGGAAAGGCAAGCTGGTCATTCCGGACCCAATGTTCAGCAGTGCCTCCTACGTCGCCCTTTATGGCCTGAGGAAGACGCTCGGCGACACCCTCTATGCGAAAATTGTCCGCAACGCCGTCATTGTCGGCACCACCTCCGCGGCCTACCAAGGTGTCGCCAACGGTGAGTTCGCGGTGGCCGTAACGATGGAATACGCCGCTTATCAATACGTGGCCGGTGGGATGAAAGACATCAAGCTGGTCTATCCAGTCGAAGGGACGTTCTTATCTCCCGAAGGCATGGCGTTGATCAAAGGCGGCAAGCACCCCGCGCAGGCACGCAAACTATACGACTTCCTGGCGTCGCAAGCGGTGCAGACGAACATTTTCAAAAGCGCTTTTCGTCGCCCAGTACGTACGGACATCGATGTCAGCAAGCTTTCCGATCTACCCGCGCTGGAGAACATCAAGGTAATCCCTCTGGATGATCATGAGATGGAAACAGACCGCGCCGCATTTCTTGCGCAATGGCGCCAACTTCTGGCCTCCAACTGATATCTGCGCCAGGGTTATCACATGCAAGTTTCATTCGAAAAGATCGATCAAAGTTACGACAACCAAACACTATTCATTCAATTGGATCTGGTAATCCCGAGCGGCCAGTTCTTTACGCTGCTGGGCCCTTCCGGCTGCGGCAAGACCACATTGTTACGCATGCTTGCGGGCTTTGTTCGGCCCGATGCAGGACGTGTACGTTTCGGCAAGGATGATGTCACCTCGGTACCCGTGCACCATCGGGGCGTGGGCATCGTGTTTCAGGACTACGCGCTGTTTCCTGATCGCTCTGTTCTGGCAAATGTCGCTTACGGCCTGCTCGCCCGTCGTGTGCCCAAGGCTGAGGCAGCGGACCGGGCGGCAGCGATGCTCAAGCGCGTCGGCCTGGAGGCCTTCAAGGACCGCGCACCGGCAGCGCTTTCTGGTGGTCAGCGTCAGCGCGTGGCGATGGCCCGGGCACTGGTTATAAAACCGAGGCTGCTCCTGCTCGACGAACCACTGTCGGCGCTGGATGTGAAACTGCGTGTCGAATTACGTTACATGATCAGGGAGCTGCAGCAAGAGGCCGGCATCACCACTGTTTTCGTCACGCACGATCAAGAAGAAGCGCTGGTGATGTCCGATCAGATCGCAGTGATGGATCGTGGGCAAATCGTACAAATCGGTACACCCCAAGAAATCTACGCACAACCACGCACGGCGTTCGCCGCTGATTTCGTCGGCAACGCGAATCTCATTCCAATCCTTGAGGAACTTCCTGCAGCCAGTGGTGGAACAAGACGATTGAGGACACCTGCAGGAACGCTGTTTACGAACAGTGACGCACCTTGTCTACCCGGGGCACTTCTGGCAGTACGTTGCGCAGAAATCCTGCTGCACACTCCCGGCACCACACAGGACGGCAAAGTGCCGGGGGTGGTTCAGCACGTTGAATATCGCGGAAGTACGGTGGGTTACACCATACAAACCGCTATCGGTGCACTTCATGTCGATACCTGGGCTTCGCAAAACGCGCAACTGCACCAACGCGGCGACGCCGTCGCGCTGGAGATCCCGCACACGGCGCACATCGTCGAGGGTCGACCATGCTAGGCACTTTACGACGCGACGCAGTATGGCTTGCTTTAGCCATTCTGGCGATTGGCACGCTTGCCATTTTTCTGGTCTGG
The DNA here is from genome assembly GCF_049898225.1 of Pseudomonas sp. DSP3-2-3. Classification (NCBI taxonomy): domain Bacteria; kingdom Pseudomonadati; phylum Pseudomonadota; class Gammaproteobacteria; order Pseudomonadales; family Pseudomonadaceae; genus Pseudomonas; species Pseudomonas sp. DSP3-2-3. Next base: position 92,672 of record NZ_JAFCXH010000017.1, read on the forward strand.
CCTCTGGCAACTATGCTGGGCAAATCACTAATAGGCCCCGATGGTTCAGTGAACCTCAGCGGATACGTACGTTTTTTCTCGGACCGGTCCTATCGCGAAGCGTTTTCGAACACGCTGATTCTCGGGGTCGCTGTGACCTTCAGCTCCATGCTGGTCGGTGGCAGCCTTGCTATCGTCGTTGCTCGCTGCAAATTCCCGCTGGTCGGCCTGGTCACCGCACTGCCACTCATCACACTGGTTATTCCGGATGTAGTGGTGGCGGCGGCATGGGTACTGATCCTGGGCAAGCAAGGCATTGTGAATACTCTCCTTGCACCGCTGGGTGTGACGTTGCCGTCCATCTACTCGTGGTGGGGTCTGGTATTTGTCATGACGCTCAACAACTACGTGTATGCCTTCGTAGCCGTATTCATCGGGTTGAAATCCATGGACCGGAATCTGGAAGAGGCTGCACAAAGCCTGGGGCGCCCAATAGGGCGGGTAATCTGCGGTGTAACCCTATCGATGTTGATGCCCTCGATCTTCGCCGGCGCGATGATCGTATTCACCCAGGTTATCGGCAGCTTTGGCGTACCGGCCATCCTTGGCGCGCGAACACCTGTGTTGGCGGTTAAAGCTTACAACGAGTTCGTGAGTGAAATGGGCGGTAATGCACAAATGCAGACGACCATGGCTTCGCTGCTGGTAGGCCTGGGCGCCCTCGTACTGCTGGTACAGAAGTTCTTCGTTGAACGCCGACAATTTCAGATGGAGTCGGGGCGCAGCCCGGCTGCATCGCCCATTGTCGGCTGGCGTGCGATTGCCGCTGCGCTCAGCGTTTTCTTGGTGGTCGCACTGTCGATGCTGCCCGCAGTGGTGGTGAGCATCACAGCATTTACACCAGCATCCGGGCCTGTTCTGCGCTATGGCAGCTTCACCCTGAGCAACATGGCGCATGTATTGATTCGCGCGCCGGAGCCGCTCTACCACTCCTTGCTCTTGGCGACAGTTGCGACGATTGCAGGCACCTTGTTCACCATCATCGCAGCGTATCTCATCGTCAAGAGACGCTCGGCGCTTACCCATATGCTCGATGTCCTGGTGACGTTGCCGCTGACGATCGCCGGCACCGTGTTAGGCATTGCGCTGATCAATACGTTCGGCAGTGGCTGGCTGGTGCTGACAGGGAGCTGGGTCATCATGGCGCTGGCCTACTTCTTGCGCCGCGTCCCTACCAGCGTTCGCGCAGCCATCGGCCCCCTGCACAACCTCAAGGACTCAATTGAAGAAGCGTCCATGAGTCTGGGGGTGAGCCCGATTCGAAGTTTTTTCCAAGTGGTCTTGCCAGTCATTGGCCCTTCGGTTGCTGCTGCTGCCGTGCTCATGTGGGTTACCACCCTGTCAGAGCTTTCCGCAACCATCGTCCTGTATTTCGGAGGCATGAGCACGATGCCAATCGAGATATTCCAGCAGGTGGATAGCGATCGCCTGGCGCTCGCGTGTGCTTACAGCCTGGTACTGCTGCTGACCATCTTTATTCCCTTGGCAATCGCCAGATGGCTCTTTCGCCTGAAAATAGGAACTGTTGAATGACCACTACTGCCACCCAAAATTTTCTAGCCCAACGGGTATTGGGAGCCAAACCTTCGGCCACCAAAGAAATGACCCGGCTTGCCAACCAACTTCGGCTTGAGGGTCACGATGTCATCACACTGAGCCAAGGTGAGCCAGACTTCCCGACGCCAGAACACATCCGAGAAGCAGCGAAAGCGGCTATTGAGCGCAATGAATCGAAATACACCGAGGTAGCGGGCACGCTCGCATTACGCGAAGCCGTGGTGCGAAAGTTCAAACGCGATAACGGCCTTGACTACAGCCCTGATCAAATTCAAGTGGGGTGCGGAGCAAAACAGGTGCTGTACAACGCCTTGCAGGCAACCCTCAATCCGGGCGATGAGGTCGTCGTGCCGACGCCTGCGTGGGTGTCCTATCCCGAGATGGTGTTGCTGGCCGGTGGACGACCGGTGATCGTACGCTGCGGCGCCTCCACCCGTTTCAAGATCACCCCGACGCAACTGGAAGAGGCCATCACGCCGCGTACGAAATGGTTGATGCTCAATTCGCCATCGAACCCCAGTGGCGCCATCTATAGCCATGCCGAGCTGGCAGCTTTGGGCGAGGTACTCCTACGCCATCCCCATGTATGGGTGATGGCCGATGATATTTACGAAAAAATTCGCTACGACGACACGCCATTTGCAACGCCCGCCATGGTTACCCCCCAGTTGGCAGCACGCACGCTGACAATCAACGGGGTGTCAAAGTCTTATGCAATGACCGGTTGGCGTGTGGGATTCGGCGCAGGCCCCCTGGAGCTGATCAAAGCCATGAATCTGGTGCAGTCACAGTCAACGTCACATACCAGTTCGATCAGCCAGGCCGCAGCGGTCGCGGCACTAGATGGCCCTATGGATTTCTTGCCTGGATTCGTCGACTCATTCCGCCAACGACGAGACAAGGTAGTCGCTGCGCTTCAAGCCATCAAAGGATTGACGTGCGACGTCCCCCCAGGTGCCTTCTACGCGTTTCCTGGCTGCCAAGGACTGCTCGGTACCCGCGATCAATCAGGCAACTTGATCGAGACCGATACTGATCTCGCCTTGTACATCTTGCGCAGCGCAGGCGTCGCAGTAGTACCTGGCAGTGCGTTTGAACTACCAGGCCATTTCAGAGTGTCGTACGCCGCATCGGATGCCGAACTGGTTGAAGCCATGACGCGCATCGCAGCGGCATGTTCAGCACTGCGCTGAATCATGTCATAGAGCACACGACCTATTTTTTTATGCCGAGTTTTGACCATGACCAAGAATCAAACCCTTCGTAGCGCCCTTGCCACTGGCAAGCTCTTCACGGCGATGGCCGCCCACAACCCGCTGGCGGCGAAGTTGGCTGAAGAGGCTGGATTTGCGGGCATCTGGGGGAGCGGCTTTGAACTTTCCGCAAGCTACGCCGTACCCGATGCCAACATCCTGTTCGCAGGCACGCACCTTGAAATGATGAGGGCAATCGCGTCTGTTGTTTCTATTCCACTGATTGCCGACATCGACACCGGGTTCGGCAACGCCGTCAACGTCAGCTATGTCGTCCCGCAGTACGAGGCGGCCGGCGCCTCCGCAATCGTCATGGAGGATAAGACTTTTCCCAAAGACACGAGCTTGCGAGCCGATGGCCGCCAGGAGCTAGTCAGAATCGAAGAGTTTCAGGGGAAAGTAGCAGCTGCCGTCGGTGCTCGCCGCGACAAGGACTTTGTGGTGATTGCCCGCACCGAGGCGCTGATTGCGGGCCAAGGGCAGGCAGAAGCCATCAGACGTGCCGAAGCCTACGTAGAGGCTGGCGCCGATGCAATCCTGATCCATTCAAAGCAGAAGACACCTGATGAAGTGCTCGCGTTTATCGATGCATGGAACGGGTCCGTGCCTTTGTTATTGGTGCCAACAGCCTATCCTCAATTGACCGAAGCAGATATCGCCGCATTGGGCAAGGTGGGTATCGTGATTTACGGGAACCATGCGATAAGGGCTGCCGTCGGCGCAATGCGCAACGTGTTCGCACAGATTAGAGCGCAAGGAGGCATCCAGAATGTGGATGAGGCCCTGCCCTCCGTCAAAGATATCATCGCCCTGCAAGGCGATACGCAAATGCGCGATCTGGAAGCGAAATATCTGAGATAAAATGCACCGTAAACCAGCCTTTCCTTCTAATCCGATGTGACCGCAGCAGTACGCCGGATTACGTAGTGAGAGGACGACTGCATTCAGTTTAACGCTCTTGCGACGGCCCACGTGGCCGTCGCCTCTTTAGCTAAAAATCCGTAGTCTTTTCGCCCGAGATCAAGACTGCCCCCAAGCAGTAAAATCTGTAAATAATCGGCATCTTTCGATGCCTTCAACTTAAGTACGCAAGCTGTCCACCAGATGCTTTAGTCGACTGGCCTGTTGCTCATGGAGTTCGCCGGACTGTTACTGTTCTGGGGGTGATCAGGGCTGGCGGCATAGTCAGGCCATGCTAACCAGTATTCAGACAATTTGACGATGCTAAGCGCTGACAACCCGGTTGCGCCCATTCTGTTTGGCGCTGTAACTGGCCAAGTCGGCACGGCGCAGCAATTCTTTGGTGCTGAGGTCTACCGTCCAGGTGGCGACACCGAAACTGGCGGTGACGCGGCCTGCGACTGCGATCTCGTGATTGGCCAGGGACTGGCACAACACGATGGCCAATTGTTCGGCGCTTTCCTGTGACGTGAACGGGCAAAGGATAGCCAATTCTTCACCACCGATCCGGCAAAACACGTCGCTGGCGCGCAAGCGTTGGCGGATCAATGTGCAGGTTTGCTTGAGTACAGAATCACCCACCTCATGGCCGAACCGGTCATTGATGGATTTGAAGTGATCGAGGTCGAGCATGATCAACGAAAAACCGGCGGCGTAACGTTTGCCGGTGTCCACCAGATGCTCCAGCGAACTCATGAAGTGACGACGGTTATAAATGCCGGTCAACTCATCGGTGATGGCCTGGGTTCGCAGTTTTTCTTCGCGATCCTTGAGCTCGGTGATGTCACTGAACGAGCCATACCAGACGAATGTCTGGTCCGGCTGACGCTCGGCGTAGGACTGTCCGCGCAACCAGCGCAGACCTTTGACCGGCAGCAACACGCGAAAATCGCAGGTCCAGCCCTCGCCGGTTTCTACCGATTGAGCCGTGACCGCCCTGATCAAAGGCAGGTCCTCGGGGTGCAGGCGCTGGAACAGTGGACTGCCGGCGAAATTGACACCGATGACCGCTTCGGCCTTGAGCTCGAAAACGTATTCGACGCTGGGGCTGCAAAATGAAAAGTAACCGTCGCCCGGTGGCCGCAAGTGGTACTGGTAGAGCACGTTGGGGATGCGTTGGGTCAGCAGCGTCAACAGTGCTTTGCTTTCCTTGATCCGGTTGAGCAACTCGATACGCTCGCTGACGTCGATGATCACGCTGATGTGTTCGACCTCGCCGCTACTGGCGTCATTAAATCGGGCGTGGCGCAGTTCGCCGGTGAACCGGCTACCGTCCTTGCGCTGATAATGCCACTCCATGGCTTTGCTGGATCCCATGTCATCGAGGGCGAGTTGGCCGATCAGTTGTTTGTCGGTCAGGGCCTGAAACGTCGGAGCGGCGCAGGTACGACGGGTAGCGATGTCTTCCTGAACGTAGAGCAATTCGACGTTATTGCGCCCCAGCACCTCTTCACGGCTGAAGCCGAACAAGGCCTGGGCACCGTCGCTGAACAGCTTTATCCGGCCTTCGGGGTCGGTGGTGACGACCGCCACCTGGGTCGCTGCATTGATCAGGTTGGTGATACGTGCGTTCAAGAATCTGATCTGGTTTTTCCGTGCAATCAATTCGTTGAACTGCGCCTCCGACTGCTTCTGGCGGTGGAGTGTGGAAACGCAAAGACTACCCAGAAAAAGCGTTTGAACGATCAGTGCCAGTTCAGCATAACTGTGGGCCAGGGTCTGGTCAGGAAGCCAGATCAACACCAGCGTGGTACTCAGACTCAGACTCAGCACCAGACCAAACGACAGGCCAAGAAAAAAAAAGTGACTTTTGGGGGGCTTGATCGGGGGGAATCATAAACACCTGCAAGATGATCTGTAAGGCTGTTAGCGCACTTGCCCTGCTGACGCTGCGAAAGATTATCTCTAAGGCTGCGGACGGATAGCTAGTAAATTAAGCGTTTCAGCCCATCCGTTTAGAACCCAATGGCCGCACTGAGCGCCAGCGAAAAGGCCAGGAGCCGCAGGTGTTGTCGTGTTCCGATCAGGCAAGACTAGTGCAGATATCGCGTATCTCCCGGGACTACGTCGAGCGTTTTCACAGCCTGGACGGCAACCGCCAAGCGATGCTCGGTCACCGGGCAAAATACGGCGGCGCGCGAATCCTGGCTCAGCTTCAGTCAGCTGAAGACATCACCCATCGCGACTATCGGCGGATCTGCTACGAACAACCGAAAATCTCCCAGCGCATGGCCTTGCTCAATCATCAGGACGAGGGCGGGGCCTGGCTGTCGATCAACTTCTATCGAGGTCGCGAGCACGGCAACTTCAATCAGCGCGAAATTGAATTTATCGAGTCGGTTGCGCCGTTACTGATTCAAGTCACGCGATTGCACTATCGCGCTTTTATCGAAGCCAATCAGATGCCGTCCTTACTAAGTCAACGCGTCGAGTTGCTCTATCCTGAACTGACTCGTCGGGACCGTGAACTACTTAAGTATTTACTTTGTGGTCTTGGGGCTGAAGATATCGCGCCCCTGATGGGCATCCAGCGCTCTAGCGCCGCTACCTACATCAAACGGCTCTATCGAAAGGTGGGAGTCAGCGGACATCGAGAATTGCTGGGGCTGGTAGTGAGAGGTCGTTGGTCCTGAGCGGACGTTGAATACTGAGCATTGGTGAGAACCGCGAGCCTGAGCATCTTTCAATCGCCGCTAGCCCCAGGGGATGGCGTCTACTGGGAGAACAACTACGCCTGTTGTTAACTATCACCCCCTAGTGGCAGGCGTTGGCAGATGCCCTTCGCCGCCGCTCTGACCACCGGCCTGCCGCTGCTCGTGGGCGCTTGAATCGACAGTCTCGATTATGGCCTGGTCTCTTCGCTTGGGGGTCGTGTTCCTTCATCTGCCTGCCACGCCACTGTCGCATCGCATGGACGCGTGAAAGCCCTTTACTTCTCGACCAATTCCCTGGCAAGAATGCAACAGCCAGGGAGTTGCGTTCCAGGAAATCAGAGATGCTGAGGAATGATCGGGTGCACACCTACGAACTTTTGAAAGGTCCGAACGATATCGGCATAGTCGATGTCTTCCGTGATGAAGACGATACGCGTGCGCCGGTCAGCCGAAGGCCATGATGGCAATTTCTGCGGTGAATGAAATATGTGCTGCACTCCGTGTATGACCAACGGTTCTTCAGGATACTCAACCAGATGCACAAGACCTTTCACACGTAGCATAGATTCGCCGCGCATGGATGCCATCAGGTCCAGCCAATGGAAAAAGGCCGCCTCCTCTACCGGCTCATCCAGCACAATACAATGAGCCCTTATACGATCACCATGACGGTTCACGTCATGATGATGCCCGTGATGGTGATGACCATCACTGAATTTCTCATTCGACAGCCAAGCGCTGACGTCAGCCGATTTGCGTAATGGGTCGTACTCTTCGGCTCCCAGCACATCGTCCGGACTGACATTTCCATCGACCACATATCGCATCGGGGCAGTTAGATTGAGGGCCCGCAAACGCGCACTCAGGGTGTCGACTACCTCGCCAGCAACCAGGTCAGTCTTGGTCAGCAGTAGACAATCAGCCACCGCAGCCTGCTTCACCGCTTCGGTATGACGATCAAGAGTGCCCATGCCGTTGACAGCATCTACGGTAGTCACAACGCAGTGAAGACGATATCGGCTGATGATGTCAGGGTCGACCATCAGGGTATGCAGCACTGGCGCTGGATCGGCCAGACCAGTGGTTTCGATGACAACCCGAGTGAACTCGGTGATTTCCTTTCGCTCACGCCTGGCGTTGAGCTCCAGGAGTGTATCGACCAAGTCACCGCGTACCGTGCAGCACAGGCAACCGCTGTTTAGTATTCGCAAATTTTCACTCACCTCTTCGACTAGCAGGTGATCGATCCCTATCTCTCCGAACTCATTGATGATGACCGCCGTGTTCCCCAACTCGGGAAGCTGCAGCAGGTGATTCAGCACGGTGGTTTTTCCGCTACCGAGAAAACCGGTCAACAACGTCACAGGTATGCGTGAATCGACAATGTCCTTCATGGCGTCTGCTCATACACGATACGGCCTTCGAACCAGGTCGCCAGAACGCGAGTCGCAGCCAGCTCGTCGACCGGGATGTAGAACAAATGACGGTCGAGAACGATCAAGTCAGCGGATTTGCCAACCTCGATTGAGCCGGTCTCGTCTGCGATGCCCATCGCTCGCGCCGGGTTAAGTGTGTAGGCGCGCAACACCGTGGCCAGATCAAGCGCCTGTTCGGGCCAAAGCGCCCCGGGAAACCGCCCGCTGGGATCGCGTCGGGTGACCATGCCCTGAATCCCGGTCCAGGGACTCGGATCCGGGGTCACCGGCCAGTCCGAGCCACCAGCAATCAGCGCACCCGACTCGTGAAGGTCACGATTTGGCCAATAGTGCTCTACCCTCTCCAGCGGCACGGTCGCACGAATCGCTTCAATGAAGATGCCCGGAAACCAAATCATGGGCGACAAATCTGCGGCCACGTTGAGCTCGGCGAAGCGCGGTATATCGTCCGGATGTATAAAACTCGCGTGGGCAATCTGATGCATCAACCCGAGCCCGTTGAAGCTGCGCACAACCTCAATGGCGTCAAGTGCAGCCCGTACGGCGCCATCCCCTGTGCAGTGGATTTTCACAGCGATACCCTGCCCCTCGCAGTCGGATAACGCACGCGCCAACTGCGGCACACTCAGCAGGGTCGCGCCGCGAAAGCAGCAGGCGTGAAGGGCATCGGGTAGATAGGGTTCCAGCATTGCCGAGGTACGCGTGGTCGGCACACCGTCAAGGAAGATCTTGCCGGCATCGGGGCGAAAATGACGGCTGCGATAGCTATCACGTAGCGCGAACAAGGTTTCGCCCCATTCTCCCGGCGCGAGTGCCGCCTCTACGACGGGCAGTGAACCTACGACCCACGCCGTCAACTGCTCTGAATCGGCAAGCGCCTTGATGGCATCCATCACCGGACGCGATGTGAGTGCTTCCTGAAACCCTGTAATGCCGCAAGCATTGAGTCGACGCAATGCATGCGCGCCGGCATCAATGTCAAGTTGCGGCGATGATGCGAGAGCATTGCCCACGGCGGCCTCGACCAACGCTGAGGCCGCCTCCAGCAGCAGGCCCGTCGGCTCGCCAGTGGCAGGATCGCGAACGATCTCACCGTTGAGCGGATTCGGCGTGGCGGCATCGATGCCGGCGAGACGCAAGGCAACGGAACTGGCCCAGCGATTGTGGTGCGAGTCGTCCCTAAGCATTACCGGCCGGCCGCCAGCAGCCTCATCCAAGGATTTACGGGCCTCCAACGTCAACTCGCCGAGCAGGCCGCTGCCCCAGATACCGCCGACTACCCAGCCATCGGGCGGCTGCTTCATAGCGGCCTGACGAACCTGCTCAAGCACCTGTTGAAGTGAGAGGTTGGGAGGAAAACCCGTTTCATATAGCTCTGCGCGTCCGGCAAACAGAAAATGGTTATGCACGTCGATGATACCGGGCATGACCATCCGCCCCTGGAGATCGATGACTCGTGCCCGGGACGACACGGCTGCACGAGCAGCGGCCTCGCTTCCCACGGCAATCAGGCGACCGTCACGTATTGCCAGCGCGTCGGCCCATGGGTAATCAGCGTTCATCGTGTAGATGGCGCCATTGAAAAAAATTAGATCCGCATCAGTATTTTGAGAAGTCGTCATAGGAGGTTGGCTCGCAGATATTGGTGTAGGAGGCATCCTAGAGAGCGGGGGCGAGCGAGAGTTATCCGATATTGGCAAAGATTTCAGCGATGTAGGGTCTGCGAAGGCAGCTCGCCGAACATAGCCCGATAATCAGCGCAAAACCGACTCAAATGCCAGAATCCCCAACGTGCAGCGACCTTCTGCACAGAGAGCGAAGACGTGCTATCTCGCAATTCACGGCGCGCAGCATTAAGGCGCAGAGCCCGTAAATAAGCCACAGGATTAATCCCCAGGGTTTCCTGAAAACAATACTGAAGCTTGCGTCGGCTGGCTCCTATGCCGTTGCATAGATCGAGGATCGAGAACGGCTCGTCAAGGTGGCTCAGGGCAAACTCACGAGCCCGGTCAACCATCCGTTTACGCGCAGTGGGGTTGAGCGGTGGCGTTTGATCAAGCTCAACAACGTCAAGTAAATGCAACATCACCGTATCGCGAATACCACGGCGAATCGACTCATATCCCAACAGGAAATCCCCACTCTGGCCGCCCTCCTGTAGCTCATCGAGTAATACTTTAAGTTCGCCATCCACTGTGGAGTCACCGAGCCGGTAACAGGTGGGAAAATCAGTAATCCGAAAACGACTCCCCTGGCACCCCTGCACATGCTCAAGAGCCCGCTCCTCGATAGCCACAATCAGCACATCCATGATCTGTGGAATACGTATCTCAGGCAGGTTGTCGCCGTGTGCCACAAGCACACTTGGCTCACGAATCAGATGCCCGGAACAATGGACATCCCCCTGACGACTCAAAGGCACACTGAAGGTAACCGTGCCCTCCCTGGCTGCACCTTTTTTGGTCATGGCCTGATTAGAGCGGTCGCGGACGAGTTGCAACCAGTCAGAACGAAACTCGATTAACTCGCCCTGGAAGCGACCGGGACTCAACTGGTCGTACTCTATCCGCCAACCACTCAAATTGTGGGCATGTTCATCAATGTCGCTGGTTTGCACTCGATGAAGATGAGAGGCCGGTCCCGTCGAGAATCCGGAGGTTGCTTGTACCAAGACATTATTATTGTTCATTGGAAAATCCTGTCCGCACTCAAGGCTTACAGGTTGAGGCTCAGCAAGTTTCATTCCGCGCCAGCAACCGCCTGAAGATTGTGCCGGAAATGGATAGTGACAAGCTGCATGGCAGCGTCAACTTCGACATTTGCTGATAGCGATCGAACCTCTGACCTTAACGAGCAAGCTCCTCTCACGAATATAAAAGTGATGCGATCGAGGCAGCACTCATGATCCGAATGTAAAAAAGGTTTAACCGATAACCTTGAACGCCGTCATCTCTTGCAGTGACAGCGTTAGTAATCGACACGGCACGACACAGAGGTGTCGTCCCAATCGATTAATCAGGTGGGTTTCCGGACTGCCGAACACGGAATGACGAGGCAGAGCGGGAAGCTTTGCTGCTATGACGTATTTATCCATGACAAAGGTCTGCGACAACGTGATACCGCCCGGCATTGAAAAAAGCATTTGAGAATTCTTGAATCTTGTAATCGTTTTGCAAGTCGACGTCGGATTGAGACCAATCCCCAACATATACTCTGCCTGGGGCAATATCTTCCCAATACCCAAGAACACCCAAGCCAGGGAAACGACGACCAATGGTTCACAACGATCAGATTGTGAACCACCGTTAGTCATGAAGGCTCAATGCCGTATGCAAATAGATTTGGTTTCAGTAAAAGCATCGAGCCAATCGACACCGAAATCTCGTCCATTACCAGACTGCTTGAAACCACCGAAAGGCATGTTCGCATCAATAAGCGTGTGGCTGTTGACCCATACCGTACCGGCCTCAATACGTGGTGTCAGGTCCATGGCGGCCGACAAACTACTGGTCCATAAACTGGCCGTGAGCCCGTATTCGGTATCGTTGGCCTTGCTTAGCGCTTCTTCAACATTAGCAACCCGCGTCAGGGTTACTACAGGACCAAACACTTCGTCGCGGGTCAGCGACAGCCTATCATCGGGATTGATGACCAATGTAGGCGAGACATAAAAGCCTTCATTGTTCGGCACCATTGCGCCGCTGATCAGCTCAGCATTGTGGGTGCGAGCCTCTGACAGGTAGGACTCGATTTTCAGTTGATGTGCTTTAGAGGCGACCGGGTTGATTTGAGAGGATGGATCCATGCCCGCCCCAATCGAAAGCCCTTTGACCGCCAGCTCGAAATCGCCCACCAACTGGTCGAAAAGAGGGGCTTCTATGTAAATGCGTGAACTTGCGGCACATACCTGACCCTGATTCAGAAAACTGGCCATCATTAACCCTTCTACCACCTGCTTCGGGTCGGCGTCCTTGAGTACGATGGCCGGATTCTTGCCACCCAGCTCAAGAGTAATTCGGGTCAGCCGGTCCACGGCGCTGCGGGCAATACCCTTACCCGTGGCGGTCGAGCCGGTAAAACTAATTTTGCTGATCAATGGGTGGGTGGTCAGGATTTTACCGCACACGCTGCCGCTGCCTGTCACCAGATTAAATACCCCCGGAGGAACACCCGCTTCTGTGGCTAGTTCGGCCATGCGCATCAACGTCAAGGGAGTGATCTCTGAGGGTTTGATCACGATCGAGCAGCCGGCCGCCAGCGCTGGCATCACCTTCCACATGCCAATCATTAGCGGGAAATTCCAGGGAATAATCCCGGCTACCACTCCAATGGGTTCTTTGCGCGTGTACGCGGTATATCGAGCCCCGACGGGAACAGGGATCGACAGGTCCAGCGTACGCCCCGAGATTTTGGTGGTCAGCCCTGCTGTATAGCGCATCCAGTTCAAGGTGCAGCCCACCTCAAAGGCCCGCGAAACAGCAATCGATTTGCCTTGCTCCAGGGTTTCCAACTGAGCCAGTTCTTCCGCATGCTGTTCGAGTAAGTCGGCATAGCGCAGCAAAATACGTTCGCGCTCTGCGGGTAGACGGCGAGACCATACGCCAGAAAGAAAAGCTTCATGGGCCGACTTCACAGCACGTTCTACATCGAACTCATTGGCGTCGGCGGTGGAGGCAATCTGAAGGCCCGTTGAAGGATCGTAGACCGGCAAGGTGCTGGTGGACTGCGCGCTTACCCAACCGCCATCGATGTACAAACCACGGCGTTGCTTCAAGAAGGCGTTGACACTGTCCAGGGTCGCGACCTTATTACTATAATTCATGATCCTTGCCTCGCGCTGATGATTGGAAACAACGGCCCACTGTAATACTCACCAACGACACGTTATGAGTAACAGCGCTCTCAGCTAGAGACTAATTCAGCCATTGCTCGTTTGACTTTTCGTCTGTGCCAGACAGGTTTCTATCCCTGCCAATTTGAATTCAGATGGCTCGGTGGCTATGAGTGGGTCAGTGACCTTTACCTTCCCTCCAGTCCCGACTACTCACACGTTCGATGAGTCGCCAGTCGGGAAAAATTGATTTAGGCACAGAGCAAAAGGTTTCTGGCAAGAATCAAAAAGAAGCTATCCACCAGCTGTAGCAAAGTGCAGGTGTGCCTGTCCCCGGCTCGTCTCAAGGAATTCAGAAATGTTCACGTCCGTTGCGTTGCTAAAAACAAAACCGCTTGCCCGACTCGCGCTGGCCATTACCTTGGGCACGCTCGGGTTGCCTTGCTGGATATCCAATGCCAATGCCCACGGGGCAGCTGCCGAAATGGTACCTCTACAATCGACCCTTGAGGAGTTTGGCGCCACGGTCAATTGGGACAACTATGCCAACCTGTTTGTCATTGCCAAGGACGGTGTCTACCTCAAGGTCAAACCGGACAGCAAGGTGGCCATGTTTAACGGCAAGCGGCTGGAGCTGTCGGTACCGGTGGTGTTCAAAGACAAGACCGCGTTCATGTCCAAGGACTTCATCAACCAGGTATTCCAGTCCGGCCTGGACAAGACCTTTGTCGTCGAGACCCGCCCTAACCCGCTCAACCCGCTGAGCGCCGACGAAATCAAGGCGGCGGTGGATGTCGTCAAGAATTCCGCCAACTACAAGCCTGGCTTTCGTTTCACCGAAGTTTCCGTCAATGAGCCACCCAAGGATCAGGTCTGGAATTTCGTCTACACCGGCCAGAACGTAACCCAACCTCGCCAGGCCAATATCGTGGTGCTCGATGGCAAGCATGTGATCGAGGGTCTGGTCGATCTCGACAGCAAGACACTCAAGTCCTGGAAACCCGTCGAAGGCGCTCACGGCATGGTCTTGCTGGATGACTTCGCTACTGTGCAGTCTGCCATTGAATCGAGCCCGGAATACGCGCAAGCACTGGTCAAGCGCGGCATCACCGACGTCAAAAAGGTCGTGGCCACCCCATTGACCGTCGGTTACTTCGATGGCAAAGACGGTCTGGCGCAAGATAAACGACTGCTGAAAATCGTCAGTTACCTCAACACCGATGACGGCAACTACTGGGCGCATCCGATCGAGGGCCTGGTCGCGATTGTCGATCTTGAGCAAAAGAAGCTGATCAAGATCGAAGACGAGGCGATCATCCCGGTCCCGATGAAGCCAACACCCTATGACGGGCGTGGCCGCAAAGGCACGGAGATCAAGCCGCTGGAAATCATTGAGCCCGAGGGGAAAAACTACACCATTACCGGCAACAGTATTCATTGGCAGAACTGGGACTTTCATGTTCGCCTCGATTCGCGGGTCGGCCCGATCCTGTCCACAGTCACCTATGACGACAAGGGCAAGAAACGCAAGATTATGTACGAGGGCTCGCTGGGCGGCATGATCGTGCCTTACGGCGACCCCGATGGCGGCTGGTACTTCAAGGCCTATCTAGACTCGGGCGATTACGGCATGGGCACCTTGACCTCGCCAATCGCGCGCGGCAAGGACGCTCCGGAAAACGCCGTGCTGCTGGACGCGACGATTGCCGACTACACCGGCGCACCGACTTCGATCCCGCGCGCGATGGCGGTGTTCGAGCGCTACGCCGGCCCGGAGTACAAACACCAGGAGATGGGCCAGCCCAACCTCAGCACTGAGCGTCGTGAACTGGTGGTGCGCTGGATCAGCACCGTCGGCAACTACGACTACATCTTCGACTGGGTCTTCCAGCAAAACGGCACCATTGGCATCGATGCCGGTGCCACCGGGATCGAAGCGGTCAAGGGTGTGAAATCCAAAACCATGCATGAGGCCACGGCCAAGGAAGACACCCGCTACGGCACCCTGCTGGACCACAACATCGTCGGCACCACCCACCAGCACATCTACAACTTCCGTCTGGATATGGATGTTGACGGTGAAAACAACTCACTGGTTGAAGTGAACCCGGTGGTTGCCGCGAACGACCGTGGCGGGCCGCGGACCAGTACGATGCAGACCGAGCAACAAGTGGTCGGCACCGAACAGCAGGCTGCACAGAAATTCGACCCCTCGACCGTCCGCCTGCTGACCAACTTCAGCAAGGAAAACAAAGTCGGCAACCCGGTTTCCTACCAACTGATTCCTTATGCCGGCGGTACGCACCCGGTAGCCAAAGGCGCCAACTTCGGCAAGGACGAATGGCTCTATCACCGCCTGAGCTTCATGGACAAGCAACTCTGGGTGACTCGCTACAATCCTGAAGAGAAGTACCCAGAAGGTAAGTACCCTAATCGTTCAGACAAAGACGCTGGGTTAGGGCAGTTCACCCACGATAACCAGTCCATCGAAAATACCGATGATGTTGTCTGGCTGACCACCGGCACCACTCACATCGCCCGGGCCGAAGAGTGGCCAATCATGCCAACCGAATGGGTTCATGTACTGTTGAAACCCTGGAATTTCTTCGATGAAACGCCCACTTTGAACTTGAACGCACCGAAATAAACAAGGCACTAAAAAGGGGGCTCCTGAGGAGCCTCCTTTTTCGTACGTATTTAAAGCCCATTCCCCGAATGCCACAGCAATCGTTCAGCGACCATCACTGCAATCAAGCGTGTTGCTTGCGGTATTCCCCAGGAGAAATCCCGAAGCGGGATTTGAACGCCGTGGAGAAGTAGCTCGAATCGGAGAACCCCCACGAGTAACCCAGTACCGACAACTTCTGCTCCATGCCCGACTGGCGCAGGGATTCAGCGCACAAATCCAGTCGGCGATTCTTGATGTAGCGCGCGACCACCAGCCCCTTCTTGGCAAACATCCGATAGAGCCCACGGGTTGACATGCCGACTTCCCGCGCCAGCCATTCAGGGCAGAGGTCTTCCGAACGGATATGATCGTCAATGTAGTCGAGAGTTTTGCGAAAGATCCGTTCATGCAAATCACTGCAGTCTTCTGTATAGCCGATAGCCGGGCGCAGCAGGCTGACAACGGCCAACAGGGTCGCTTCGCTTTCCTGCTGGCTCAGGTTTTTCTGGCGAGTGGCATCCAGTATCAGGTGGCGAGAAAGCACCGCGATCGGTGAAGTCGCAGCAATCCGATGACCGCACTTGACTTGATTGAAGCGCAGGGTCTGCTCAACCAACGGGTACGGCAGAATCAGCGACAACTGCCGCGAGTTCTCGCTGTAGGTGAAGTCGCTGGGGCGTGAAGCGTCAATCAGCGTGATATCACCGGCTGACAGTGATACCCGATTGTCGCCCTGGGCCATACCGGCGGTGCCATCGAGCTGGAATACCGCAAAGTATTTCCCCCCTTCACCAGCGGCGACTTCCAGCGGTGTGCGGTACAGCCGAGCCTGGCAGGCATCGACAAAACTGAGCTTCAGCGCACCGCTTTGGTATTCCCGGATCTGGCCGGAAAACTCAGCGCCGAGGGTTTGTGCGTTGAAGGCGCCGCAGATCTGATTGATCTGATGGATCCACTGATCAAACCCATCACGGCGATGTGCAGTTGTAGAAATCATGTCAGGCCTCACGCAGGCTTATTTTTATTTTCTACGCCAATCCACGATAAATCGGGACGCTTCGGATCTCGCTGAACAGCGATTACTCCCTGAACGATGGCAGGCTATTTAAGCCCGCCAAAACGCCGATAGAAACTTTCACCGACGTCCGGCAGCGGGCCGTCGGCCGTTTCCAGTGCACTGTTCAGCCACTCTTCGGCCTTGGTGTAGATCAACCGGTAAATATTGCGGCACAGCTGCCGTGCCGCACGCCCTTCCCAGTCCCCGGGTAATAGCTCATCGGGTAACTGCGGGTCGCGCAGCAGCAACTTTCGATATTCATGAATAAGCAGGACTCGCGCCAGGAAGCAGTCCGAAGGCTGCAAATTCTCTTGCTCGCGAAGAGCTTGCCAGAGCGGGCGAAACAACTGAATGAACTCACTGTAGTGGGCCGCCAATTCCTCAATGCTCCAACTCTCGCGCACCTGCATGCGCAGCGCTTTGGACGCCAACACATCCTGGGCGGTGGTTTCAAAAACGATGGTCTCTTCCTGAGCCCCCAAGTCGAGCAAGGTCGCGTTGACGTCAGCTCGGTCGCTGCGTGGGCAAGCCAGTACTACCGGCGAAATTGCACCAAAACCTTGCCACTCCAGTTCTTCACGCACTTGCTTGCGCTTTTCCTGCGTCAACTGAGAGAGCATCACCAGACACCAGGAACCGTCCCAGGCCGGCACTGTGGAGCTGTACACCCGCTTGAAGGCCTTGTCGAAGCGGCGCCGACCAGCGCCGGTCAGGCTGTAGTAGCTACGGCGACCGACTTTCTCGGCGGTCAGCCAGCCTTCCTTGGTCAGGCGAAAGATCGAGGTACGGATCAGCCGTTCGTTGATACCGATAGGCTCGAGCAACTGGATCAGACTGCCTAGCCAGACTGTACCGCCGTGGGGTTCAATGGCATCCCCGTACAAAGTGATGATCAACGAGCTGGCGCGGATCGGCGTCTGCTCCTGAAAGCGTATGATAAGAGAATTCAACGGAGCAAGGGACGACATGGGCGTACCAGACAGGAAAAAAGGCTGAAATATACCCGGCGACCGGCCCGCGTGACCACCGTGCTATTGCGCTGCATGCTCATAGCGCCACCGCCCCCTTGGGCCGCAAACCGCTATCGCTGATCCGTGGGCGATCGGGTTCCGGCTCGGTCAGCGGTTCGCAGACCTGCATCTGCTCAAGGCAGCGCTTGGCCAGTTGCTGATATTCGCGGGTGCCCGCCTGCTTCCACGACACCTCCTCATCACTGAGGCTGCGCTTGACGCTGGCCGGCGCGCCCATCACCAGTGACTGCTCGGGGCATTCGAATCCGGCCTTGACGAAGGCCGCTGCCGAAACAAATGAGCGAGGGCCAATGCGCGCGTTATCCATCACCACCGCATTCATGCCCACCAGCGCATCGGCGCCGATCCGGCAACCGTGCAACACCGCACCATGACCAATATGGCCGTTGCGCTCGACCACGGTGTCGCTGTCTGGAAAACCGTGCATCACGCAGGTGTCCTGCAGATTGGCGCCCTCTTCCAGCACGATCCGCCCAAAGTCCCCGCGCAGACTGGCCAGCGGCCCGACGTAGCAATGGGGGCCGACAATCACGTCACCGATCAGGACGGCCGACGGATGAACGTAAGCAGTGGGATCAACCACCGGGGTCAAGCCATCGAGGCTGTAGCAAGTCATGGGACGTTCCTTTAAGCGCAATGCCGGGTCTATTTACAAAGCGATGCCGATATGGAGTCATCTTGTATCACATCGCTCTTACCAGCACAAAGACAGAAAACCGTATCACTTAATCCCGACGCTTGAAGAAGGCCCAGCGATGCGTCTATCTAAGCCATTGAAACCAATAAAACTGGCGATTATCTGGTCACCACCCTCCTCATAAGACCGCCATAAAAACGCACACCAGCCATCAATAAGACACATTAAATCACTTTGACTATTGTATTTACGTATCACGTTATAGGTATACTCAGGCAAAACCGGCCCACCGAGCCGATCCAATAATGAGCCGGCATTACAGCCGAGCGTGCACCGTGAGAGCATCCGCCATGCCTCTAACTCTTGCTGTCGAGTTCATCGAGCCGGGCGTCCGCCTGATTACCCTGCAGCGCCCACAAGCGCTGAACGCCCTGACCACCGAACTGCTCGGTGAACTGGCGGACGAGCTCAACGCTGCGCAAGCCGATCCCGACACCCGCGCCGTAGTCCTGACCGGCAGCCGCAAAGCCTTCGCGGCCGGCGCCGACATCAAGGAAATGGCCGAACGCAATCTGGTCGGCATTCTCGACGACCCACGCCAGGCGTCGTGGCAGACCATCACCCGCTTCAACAAACCGCTGATCGCCGCCGTCAACGGCTTCGCCCTCGGCGGTGGCTGCGAACTGGCGATGCACGCCGACATCATCATTGCCGGTGAAGACGCCCGCTTCGGCCAGCCGGAAATCAATCTCGGGATCATGCCCGGCGCCGGTGGCACCCAACGCCTGCTGCGCGCCGTCGGTAAATCCATGGCCATGCAGATGGTCCTGACCGGCGAGGCGATCGACGCCCGCCAGGCCCAACGTGCCGGCCTGGTCAGTGAAGTGACCCAACCGGAATTCACCGTCGAACGCGCCCTGCAAATCGCCCGCGGCATTGCCGGCAAAGCACCGCTGGCCGTGCGTCTGGCCAAGGAAGCGCTGCTCAAGGCGATGGACACCGACCTGGCCAGCGGCCTGCGCTTCGAACGCCACGCCTTCACCGTGCTGGCCGGCACCGGCGATCGTGATGAAGGCATCCGGGCCTTTCAGGAAAAGCGCACGCCGACCTTCACCGGCCAGTAACCCGGCCATCAGTCACTGATTCGAACGACCTCTCAGAGAGCGCCATGACCATGAACTACGAACACATCCTGTTTTCCATCGAGGCCGGCGTCGCCCTGCTCAGCCTCAATCGACCGGACCAGCTCAACAGCTTCAATGCGCAAATGCATGGCGAAGTGAAGGAAGCGTTGAAACAGGTCCGACAGAACCCGGACGTGCGCGTCCTGTTGCTGACCGGTGAAGGGCGCGGCTTTTGCGCCGGGCAAGACCTCAGCGACCGCAATGTCGCGCCGGACAGTGCTGTGCCGGATCTTGGCGAATCCATTGAGAAGTTCTATAACCCGCTGATCCGCCAACTTCGCGACCTGCCACTGCCGGTGATCTGCGCGGTCAACGGCGTGGCGGCCGGCGCGGGCGCCAACATTCCCCTGGTCTGCGACCTGGTCCTGGCCGCACGCTCGGCGAGTTTCATTCAAGCCTTCTGCAAAATCGGCCTGATTCCCGACTCCGGCGGCACCTGGACGCTGCCGCGCCTGGTCGGCATGGCCCGCGCCAAGGCGCTTGCCTTGCTCGGTAATCGCCTGACGGCGGAGCAGGCCGAGCAATGGGGATTGATCTACCGGGTCGTCGACGATGCCGAACTGCGCAACGAAGCCCTGACGCTCGCCCGCCACCTGGCCACGCAACCGACCTACGGTCTGGCGCTGATCAAGCGCAGCCTGAACGCCAGCCTGAGCAACACCTTTGACGAACAGCTGGAGCTGGAAAAAGACCTGCAACGCCTGGCCGGGCGCAGCGAGGATTACCGTGAGGGCGTCAGCGCCTTCATGGAGAAACGCAACCCAAGCTTCAAGGGGCGCTGAGTCATGACTGCATTGAACACCAACGCGCGCATCGCGGTGATCGGCGCCGGCGCCATGGGCGCCGGCATTGCCCAGGTCGCGGCACAGGCCGGCCATTCGGTTATGTTGCTGGACAATCGTCCGGACGCCGCCGCCCAGGCCATCGATGGCATCGACCGACAGTTGGGTAAACGCGTCGAGAACGGCAAGCTGTCCGCCGAATCCCGCAGCGCGACCCTTGCTCGCCTGCAAGCCGTGCAAGACATCGAAGCCCTAGCCGATTGCGCACTGATTATCGAAGCTATCGTCGAGAACCTTGAGGTCAAACGTGCCCTGTTCCGGCAGCTGGAAGACATTTGCGGCGAGCACTGCATCCTGGCCAGCAACACCTCGTCACTGTCGATTACCAGCATCGCCGCGCAACTGCGCCATCCGCAACGCCTGCTCGGCCTGCACTTCTTCAACCCGGCACCCGTTATGGCGCTGGTGGAAATCGTCTCCGGCCTGGCCAGCGATCCAGCCCTGGCGGCCTGCCTGTACGACACCGCCAGGGCCTGGGGCAAAAAACCGGTGCATACCCGCTCGACGCCAGGCTTTATCGTCAACCGCGTGGCCCGACCATTCTATGCCGAGAGCCTGCGCTTGCTTCAGGAGGGTGCCGCCGATCATCCGACACTGGATGCGCTGATGCGCGATGCCGGCGGCTTCGCCATGGGCGCGTTCGAATTGACTGACTTGATTGGCCATGACGTCAACTATGCCGTGACCTGCTCGGTGTTTGATGCCTATTACGGTGATAACCGCTTTCAGCCCTCGCTTATTCAAAAAGAACTGGTGGACGCCGGGCGCCTGGGACGAAAAAGCGGCCAAGGCTTTTACAGCTACGGCGAAGCTGCCGAGCGTCCGCAGCCCGCTACAATCATTAGCAAGCGGCCCGTTGAAACGTGTGTCGCGGAAGGCAACCTGGGCATAGCACAACCTCTGATTTCACGCTTGCGCGAGCAAGGCATCGACGTCATCCAGCGCGATGGCCGCGGATTGCTGCGGGTCGGTGACGCCGTACTGGCACTGAGCGACGGGCGCATGGCCTGCCAACGCGCCAAAGAAGAAGGCCTGCACAACCTGATCCTTTTGGACCTGGTGTTCGACTACGCACAGTCCAGTCGAATCGCTATCAGCTATTGCGAGAACATTGATGACATCGCCCTTCAACAGGGTGTCGCTCTGCTGCAGCGGGCCGGCCTGAAAGTCAGCCAACTCAGCGACAGCCCTGCCCTTGCCGTACTTCGCACCGTTGTCATGCTCGCCAACGAAGCCGCCGACGCCTTGTTACAAGACGTCGCCTCAGCCAGCGACATCGACCTGGCGATGCGCGCCGGCGTCAATTACCCCCAAGGCCCCCTTGCCTGGGCCGATGCCATCGGGCTTTCGCATGTCCTTAAGGTGTTGGAAAACCTGCAAGCCAGTTATGGCGAAGAACGCTATCGGCCGTCGCTGCTATTGCGCCGCCGGGTCGCCGAAGGGAGAAATTTTCATGACTAACCACGAAGCGATGAACCTGGCCAGCACCTGCGCGCAAACAATGTTCAAGCGCGACGCCGCCAGTCAGGCAATGGGCATGCGCCTGCTCTCGGTGGCGCCAGGTGCAGCCCGCGTGGGCATGAGCGTGCGCGCCGACATGATTCAGGGCCAC
This sequence comes from Pseudomonas sp. DSP3-2-3, assembly GCF_049898225.1. Classification (NCBI taxonomy): domain Bacteria; kingdom Pseudomonadati; phylum Pseudomonadota; class Gammaproteobacteria; order Pseudomonadales; family Pseudomonadaceae; genus Pseudomonas; species Pseudomonas sp. DSP3-2-3. The sequence continues at coordinate 114,433 of NZ_JAFCXH010000017.1, forward strand.
GGCACCTGCCACGGCGGTTACCTGTTTGCCCTCGCCGACTCGGCGTTTGCCTTTGCCTGCAACAGCTACAACGAGGCCACGGTCGCTATCGGCTGCAGCATCGACTACATCGCCCCGGCGCGCTTGGGCGACACCTTGAATGCCGACTGCATCGAGCAAAGCCGTTGCGGTCGCACCGGCAACTATGACGTACGCATTGAAAACCAACTGGGCCAGCTCATCGCGCTGTTCCATGGCAAATCCTACAAAGTGCGCGGCGCTGTGCTGACGCAGGAGAACCCGAATGAATGACGCCTTGATCATCGATGCGGTGCGGACCCCAATTGGCCGCTACGCCGGAGCCTTGAGCAGCGTGCGCGCCGACGACCTCGGCGCGGTGCCGCTGCGCGAATTGCTGCGCCGTCACCCGCAAGTCGACTGGAATGCTGTTGATGACGTGATCTACGGCTGCGCCAACCAAGCCGGCGAAGACAACCGCAACGTCGCGCGCATGTCGGCGCTGCTGGCTGGATTGCCGGTCAGCGTGCCCGGCACCACGCTCAACCGTCTATGCGGTTCCGGACTGGATGCCATCGGCACCGCCGCCCGGGCGATTCGCTGTGGCGAGGCCGGGTTGATGCTGGTCGGCGGTGTCGAATCGATGTCCCGTGCACCGCTGGTGATGGGCAAGGCCGAGCAAGCGTTTTCCCGCGATGCGCACATCTACGACACCACCATCGGCTGGCGTTTCGTCAATCCACTGATGAAAAAAGCCTACGGCATCGACTCCATGCCGGAGACCGCCGAGAACGTCGCCGAGCAGTTCAACATCTCCCGCGCCGATCAGGACGCCTTCGCCCTGCGCAGCCAGCAACGTGCCGGCACGGCTCAGGCCAGCGGCCGCCTGGCCAAGGAAATCGTCGCGGTAGAAATCCCCCAGCGCAAAGGCCCGGGCAAAGTCGTCGAGCATGACGAACACCCGCGCGGCGATACCACGCTTGAGCAGTTGCAGAAGCTCGGCACGCCGTTTCGCGAAGGTGGCAGCATCACCGCCGGCAATGCGTCCGGGGTCAACGACGGCGCTTGCGCGCTGTTGCTGGCCAGCCCGGAAGTCGCCAAACGCCACGGCCTGAAGGCTCGCGGCCGGGTCGTCGCCATGGCCACCGCGGGCGTCGAACCACGGATCATGGGCATCGGCCCGCTGCCGGCGACGCGCAAGGTACTGGAACTGGCGAACTTAAGTCTGGCGGACATGGACGTGATCGAACTCAACGAAGCCTTTGCCGCCCAGGGCCTAGCGGTGTTGCGCGAACTCGGCCTGAGCGACACCGACCCGCGGGTCAATCCCAACGGCGGTGCCATTGCCCTCGGTCATCCGCTGGGCATGAGCGGCGCACGGCTGGTGACCACCGCCCTGCATGAATTGGAAGAACGTCAGGGTCGCTACGCCTTGTGCACCATGTGCATCGGCGTTGGCCAGGGCATCGCGCTGATCATCGAGCGCCTGTCCGACTAAAGAAACGCGATTCCCGGGGAGCAGAGAGGTATCCTTGGGGCATGCACTCTAAGCCCTTGTGCGAAAGGGCTGAAACACAAAAATAATTCGAGTGAAGTTATGAACATACCAATTGCCAAAGCCGTGCTAGATCCAGTGCTAGATCCAGTGCTGGAACCGATTGAAACCGCCAGCATCGACGAACTCCGCCAGCTCCAACTGGAGCGTCTGCGCTGGAGCCTTAAACACGCGTATCAGAACGTGCCGCTGTACCGTCAACGCTTCGATGCGTTGGGTGTGCACCCGGATGACATCCAGTCGCTGGAAGACTTGGCGAAGTTTCCTTTCACCACTAAATCCGACCTGCGCGACAACTACCCCTACGGCATGTTCGCCGTGCCGATGCATGACGTAGTGCGCCTGCATGCTTCCAGCGGCACCACCGGCAAACCGACCGTCGTTGGCTACACCCAGAACGACATCGAAACCTGGGCCAACGTGGTCGCCCGCTCGATCCGCGCGGCGGGTGGCCGACGTGGCGACAAAGTGCATATTTCCTATGGTTACGGCCTGTTCACCGGCGGTCTCGGCGCCCACTACGGTGCCGAACGCCTGGGTTGCACGGTGATTCCGATGTCCGGCGGGCAGACTGAAAAGCAAGTGCAGCTGATCAAGGACTTCCAGCCAGACATCATCATGGTCACGCCGTCCTACATGCTCAACATCGCCGATGAAATCGAGCGTCAGGGCATCGACCCGCACAAACTGGCGCTGCGCCTGGGCATCTTCGGCGCCGAACCCTGGACCGCCGAGCTGCGCAGCGCCATCGAAAATCGCCTGGGCATTACCGCCCTGGACATCTACGGCCTATCGGAAATCATGGGGCCAGGCGTCGCCATGGAATGCGCCGAAACCAAGGACGGGCCGACGATCTGGGAAGACCACTTCTACCCGGAAATCATCGATCCGGTCACGGGTGAAGTGCTGCCGGACGGGCAGATGGGCGAGCTGGTGTTTACGTCGCTGAGTAAAGAAGCGCTGCCGATGATCCGCTATCGCACCCGCGATTTGACTCGCCTGTTGCCGGGCACTGCGCGGCCGATGCGACGTATCGACAAGATCACTGGACGCAGTGATGACATGTTGATCATTCGCGGGGTTAACGTGTTTCCGACGCAGATTGAGGAGCAGGTGCTGAAAACCAAACAGCTTGCGGAGTGTTATGAGATTCATCTGTATCGCAATGGCAACCTGGACAGCGTTGATGTGCATGTGGAGCTTAAGGCTGAACATCAGCATTTAGGGGATGACCAGCAGAAGGCTGTGTGTGCGGAGTTGAGCCGGCATATCAAGACGTATATCGGGATCAGTTCGCGGATTGTTTTGCAGCCTATGCATTCGATCAAGCGGTCTGAGGGTAAGGCTTGTCATGTGATGGATAAGCGTCCCAAAGGATGACTGCTGCACCCTTTATGGCCCCGCTTCGGCGGGGTTTTTTTTGGATTTTGTATTGGGTGTATATCCATTTCTTAGGTGACGGCGGCGTAGGGCCGCCGTTACCGAAGAAACGGATACGCATACATAACCCCACCCCAAAAACAACCACTCATCCCAAAGCGATACAAAAACACATGCGACACGTTATTTTGTGTTTGATATTAATTTCCGTATCGCTTATAAAGTTCTCTATGCCATCAAACAGATTCACGGCGGGAGACCCCCCATGTACGCACAGCTCGTTGAAACCGGCGTCAAGCGCATAAAAGACCTGGCGGAGATGTCCGACCAGGAACGCGCTTTCCAGGAAAAAATCGATTCAGAAATCAAGATCGAAGCCAAAAACTGGATGCCCGATGCCTATCGCCAAACCCTCATCCGGCAGATCTCCCAGCACGCCCACTCCGAAATCGTCGGCATGCTGCCCGAAGGCAACTGGGTCACCCGCGCGCCATCGCTCAAACGCAAACTGCAATTGATGGCGAAGATTCAGGACGAAGCCGGCCACGGCCTATACCTCTACAGCGCCATGGAAACCTTGGGCGCCGACCGCGATGAAGAAATCGCCAAACTGCACAGCGGCAAGGCCAAGTACTCCAGCATCTTCAACTACCCAACCTTGAACTGGGCCGACATGGGCGCGGTGGGCTGGCTGGTGGACGGCGCCGCGATCGTCAATCAGGTCGTGTTGCAGCGCACCTCCTACGGCCCCTACTCCCGGGCCATGGTGCGGATCTGCAAGGAAGAAAGTTTTCACCAGCGCCAGGGTTACGAAATTCTCCTGACCATGATGCGCCACGGCAATCAGGCGCAAAAAGACATGGTCCAGGACGCGATCAATCGCCTGTGGTGGCCGTCGCTGATGATGTTCGGTCCAAGCGACGAACACTCGCCAAACAGCGCCCAGTCCATGGCCTGGAAAATCAAGCGCCAGAGCAACGACGAACTGCGCCAGCGCTTCATCGACCAAACCATCCCGCAGCTGGAACTGCTGGGTTGCACCTGCCCCGATCCGGACCTGAAGTGGAACGCCGAGCGCGGCCATTACGACTTCGGCGAAATCCAGTGGAGCGAGTTCTACGAAGTGCTCAAGGGCAACGGCCCGTGCAACCAGGAACGCGTCGCCACCCGCCGCAAAGCCATTGAAGACGGTACTTGGGTCCGCGAAGCCGCGGTCGCCCACGCTCGTAAAAAACAGAACAAGAACGCCGCCTGATCGGCCCCCTGATGTGGAGTCACTGAAATGTCTGAATGGACCCTTTTTGAAGTCTTCGTGCGCAGCAAGCACGGCCTCAACCACAAGCATGTCGGCAGCGTGCATGCCGCCGACACCACGATGGCGATCGAAAACGCCCGCGAACTGTACACCCGCCGCAGTGAAGGCGTAAGCCTGTGGGTGGTGCCCTCGGCGCTAATCACCGCTTCGTCGCCGGATGAAAAAGACCCGCTGTTCGACCCGTCGGACGACAAGGTTTACCGCCATGCCAGCTTCTACGAGTTGCCGGCCGAAGTCGGGCACATGTGAGGTCGACCATGAACAACAACACTGATCTGATCGAATACCTGCTGCGCCTCGGCGACAGCGCCCTGATCCAGGGCCAGCGCCTGTGCCAATGGTGCGGCAAGGCCCCGGCACTGGAAGAAGAACTGGCGCTGATGAACGTCGGCCTCGACCTGGTGGGCCAGGCACGCAACTGGCTGGAATACGCCGCCGAATTGCTGAACGACGGTCGCGACGCCGATCACCTGGCGTTCCGTCGTGATGAGCGTGCCTATCGCAACCTGCTGCTGGTGGAACAACCCAACGGCGATTATGCGGTGACCATCCTCAAACAGTTCCTCTACGACGCTTGGCACCTGCAAGTACTCAGCGGCCTGAGCCAGTCCAGCGACGAGCGCATTGCCGGGATCGCCGCCAAAGCCGTGAAGGAAGTCACCTACCACCTGCGCCGCTCCGGCGAATGGGTCGAGCGTCTGGGTGACGGCACCGAGGAAAGCCATAAGCGCATGCTCGCGGCCATCCCTGAGGTCTGGCGTTTCACGGTCGAGCTAACCAGTGCTGACGACAGCGAACAACGCCTGTGCGCAGCCGGCATCACCCCGGACGCCGCGCAAGTCGCCGCAGCCTGGCAAGCCAAGGTCAGCGAGATTTTTGCCAGCGCCACCCTGCCCGTGCCGGTCGCACCCAGCTATTTCTACCTGAATGCGCGCAAGGGCCTGCACACCGAACACCTGGGCATCCTGCTGGCCGAAATGCAGTTCCTGCCACGAGCGTACCCCGATGCAACCTGGTGAGCTGATCGCCAGCGACCTCGGCGCCCGGCCGGCTCAACCGACCGACCTGGCCGCCGCGTGGGCGATTTTGGCGGAGGTCATGGACCCGGAAGTGCCGGTGGTCAGCGTGGTCGACCTCGGCATCGTTCGCGATCTCGACTGGCAGGCCGGACATCTGCACGTGGTGGTCACACCGACTTACTCCGGTTGCCCCGCCACCGAAGTGATCGAAAGCGATATCCGCGAGGCGCTGGAACTCGCCGGGTTCAAAGCGCCGCAACTGGAACGCAAATTGACCCCGGCCTGGACCACCGACTGGATCACTGACAGCGGTCGCGAACGTCTGCGCGCCTACGGTATTGCGCCGCCAAACGGCAGCACCAGCAAGCGCAGCCTGCTCGGCGAAAGCCCGGTGATCGTCTGTCCGCAATGCGGCAGCGCACATACCGAAGTGCTCAGCGAGTTTGGCTCCACCGCGTGCAAGGCACTGTACCGCTGCTGCGACTGTCGGGAACCGTTCGACTATTTCAAGTGCATCTGAGCGGCAATCGGCCGTCCCAGCTGGAGAATAAAAATGAGTAAATTTCACAGCCTGACCATCAAGGATGTGCGCGCAGAGACCCGTGACGCGGTGTCCATCGCCTTCGAGATTCCGCAGCACTTGCAAGACAGTTTTCACTTCACCCAAGGCCAACACCTGGTGATGCGCACCCAGATGGACGGCGAAGAAGTGCGCCGTTCCTATTCGATTTGCACCGGGGTCAACGACGACGAACTGCGCGTCGCCATCAAGCGTGTGGCCGGTGGGCGGTTTTCCGCATTCGCCAATGAGCAGTTGAAGGTTGGGCACAGCCTGGAAGTGATGCCGCCGGCCGGTCACTTTCATGTCGAACTCGATCCGGCTCGCCACGGTCATTACCTGGCGGTCGCAGCGGGCAGCGGCATCACGCCGATCCTGTCGATCATCAAGACCACCCTGCAAACCGAACCGCACAGCCGCGTCACGCTGCTGTATGGCAACCGTTCAAGTTCCGGCGCGCTGTTCCGCGAACAGCTCGAAGACCTGAAAAACCGTTACTTGCAGCGTCTGAACCTGATCTTCGTGTTCAGCCGCGAGCAGCAGGATGTCGACCTGTACAACGGCCGAATCAACGCCGAGAAATGCGAGCAACTGTTCTCTCGCTGGCTCGACGTCAAAACCCTCGACGCGGCCTTCATCTGCGGCCCGCAGGAGATGACCGAAACCGTGCGCGACAGCCTGAAAGCCAAAGGCATGCCGCCTGAGCGCATTCATTTCGAACTGTTTGCTGCCGTCGGCAGCCAGCAAAAACGTGAGGCCCGCGAGGCGGCTCGGCAGGTTGATGCCGCCGTCAGCCAGATCACCGTCATCAGCGACGGCCGCGCCCTGGCCTTCGACCTGCCACGCAACAGTCAGAGCATCCTCGACGCCGGCAACGCCCAAGGCGCCGAACTGCCTTACTCGTGCAAGGCCGGCGTGTGCTCGACCTGCAAATGCAAGGTCATCGAAGGCGAAGTGGAAATGGACAGCAACCATGCTCTGGAAGATTACGAAGTGGCCGCCGGCTATGTGCTGTCGTGCCAGGCGTTTCCGGTGAGCGACAAGGTGGTGCTGGATTTCGATCAGCTCTAATTAATCCCCACCCACAGGATCTGCGCTGTACCTGTGGGAGCGTGGCTTGCGCGCGATAAGCGCCGCAGGACCTTCTTTCAGCGTGAAACCGTAAACCCGCTTCACCCCACAACAAAAACAACAACAGAGAGCGCGCCATGACACCCAAAGACGTAGAACTCATCCGCCAGAACCCCGATTTCATCCAGTTGGTACGCCGCAAACAGAACCTGTATTGGTCGCTGTCGCTGATCATGCTGGTGATCTATTTCGGCTTCGTCTTACTGGTGGCGTTCTCCCCCGCCACCCTCGGCCAATCCCTCAGTGGCGGGGTGACCACCGTGGGCATGTTGGTGGGTGTGGTGATCGTGGTAATGGCGTTCGCACTGACCGGTTTCTACGTTTATCGCGCCAACAACGTGATCGATCCGCTCAACGAAAAGCTCAAACAGGAGTGCGCCCGATGAGCCGGCTTCTGGCGTTATTCCTGCTGCCTCTGGCCTTTGTCGCTGACTTTGCGGCAGCGGCCGACGGCGCGTCCCGCCCATTGAACTGGAACGCAATCGGCATGTTCCTGGTGTTCGTGCTGTTCACCCTCGGTGTGACGCGTTGGGCTGCGCTGCGTACTCGCTCCGCCAGCGATTTCTACACCGCGGGCGGTGGCATGACCGGTTTTCAGAACGGTCTGGCGATTGCCGGCGACATGATCTCCGCGGCGTCCTTTCTGGGCATCTCGGCGATGATGTTCCTCAATGGCTATGACGGCTTGCTCTACGCCCTGGGAGTGTTGGCGGGCTGGCCGATCATTCTGTTCCTCATTGCCGAACGCTTGCGCAACCTCGGTAAATACACCTTTGCCGACGTGGTATCCTATCGCCTGGAACAAACCCCGGTACGCCTGACCTCGGCCTTCGGCACCTTGACCGTGGCCCTGATGTACCTGGTGGCTCAGATGGTCGGCGCCGGCAAGCTGATCGAATTGTTGTTCGGCATCGATTACCTCTACGCGGTCATGCTGGTCGGCGTGTTGATGGTGTTCTACGTGACCTTCGGCGGCATGCTCGCCACCACGTGGGTGCAGATCATCAAGGCCGTGATGCTGCTGTTCGGCACTACGTTCATGGCATTCATGGTGCTCAAGCATTTCGGTTTCAGCACCGAAGCGATGTTCGCCGGAGCCACTGCCGTGCACGCCAAGGGCAACGCAATCATGGCGCCCGGCGGTTTGCTGTCGAACCCGATCGATGCGATCTCGCTGGGTCTGGGCATGATGTTCGGCACCGCAGGCCTGCCGCATATCCTGATGCGTTTCTTCACCGTCAGCGATGCCAAGGAAGCGCGTAAAAGCGTGTTCTACGCCACCGGATTTATCGGTTATTTCTACTTGCTACTGATCATTGTCGGCTTCGGTGCGATCGTCATGGTCGGCACCGATCCAGCGTTCCGTGATGCCAACGGCGCGATCATCGGCGGCGGCAACATGATCGCCGTGCACCTGGCCCAGGCCGTGGGCGGCAACCTGTTCCTCGGTTTCATCTCGGCGGTCGCCTTCGCCACCATCCTCGCAGTGGTTGCCGGGTTGGCGTTGTCCGGCGCGTCAGCGGTGTCTCACGATTTGTATGCCTGCGTGATGCGCAAGGGCCAGGCCAGCGAACAGCAGGAAATTCGTGTCTCGCGCATTGCCACGCTGTGCATCGGTGTCCTGGCAATCATTCTCGGCCTGTTGTTCGAGTCGCAGAACATCGCGTTCCTGTCCGGTCTGGTGCTGGCCATCGCCGCCTCGGTGAATTTCCCAGTGCTGTTTCTCTCGATGTACTGGAAAGGCCTGACCACCCGCGGCGCGGTGACCGGCAGTCTGGCGGGGCTGATCTCGGCGATTGTCCTGCTGGTGCTGAGCCCGGCGGTGTGGGTCAACGTGCTTCATCACGACAAGGCGCTGTTCCCCTACTCCAACCCGGCACTGTTCTCCATGAGCCTGGCCTTCTTTAGTGCCTGGGTGTTTTCCGTCACCGACACCTCACCCCGTGCGGCCCTTGAGCGTGGCCGTTATCTGGCGCAGTTCATCCGCTCGATGACCGGCATCGGTGCTTCCGGCGCCAGCAAACACTAAACAACGATCGATCTGATGGCTGGGAATAAAAATAATGAAGCCCGCGCGTACCGCATCCTACGAATCACTGTTTTCGCTCGCCGCCGTATTGAGTCTGCCCATGGTTGCACCCAGCGCCATGGCCGACTTCATCGACGACAGCAAGGCCCGTATTGAAATGCGCAACCACTACATCAATCGCGATTTCCGTCAGGACAACGCGCCGCAATCCAAGGCCGAGGAATGGGCACAGGGATTCACCGCGCGCATCGAGTCCGGGTTCACCGACGGCGCCTTCGGCTTCGGTCTCGACGCGCTTGGGGAGCTGGGACTGAAACTCGACTCCAGCCCGGATCGTCGTGGCACCGGGCTGCTGCCCTTTGGCCCGAACAGCCATGAGCCGGCTGACGAGTTCAGTCAACTGGGGCTGACCGGCAAGCTGCGCGCATCCAAAAGCGTGTTCAAGCTTGGCACCCTGCAACCCTTGCTGCCGGTGGCGACCTACAACGACACCCGCCTGCTGGGTTCGACCTTCGAGGGTGGCTTGCTGACCATCCAGGAAATCAGTGGCCTGACGGTCAATGCCGGGCGCCTGACCAAGGCCAACCTGCGGGACTCCTCCAGCAACGATGACATCGGCTACGGCGCCGCCAGCAGCGATCACTTCGACTTTGCCGGCGGCAGCTACGCCTTCAGCCCGCAGCTGAACCTGAGCTACTACTACGGCAAGCTCGATCAGATTTATCGCCAACAGTTCGTCGGGCTGGTGCATACCCAGCCGCTGGGCAACGGTTTCAACCTGCGCAGCGACCTGCGCTATTTCGACAGCCGAGGGGATGGCGCCGAGCGGGCCGGACGTATCGACAACCGCAACTTCAACAGCATGTTCACCGTGTCCCACGGTGCCCACAAAGTCAGTGCCACGTACCAGCAGTTGTCCGGCGACAGCGCCTTTCCGTTCCTCAACGGCGGCGATCCCTACGTGGTCAACCTGGTGACCTACAACACCTACACCCGCGCTGACGAGGACTCCTGGCAGCTGCGTTACGACTATGACTTCGCGGCGCAAGGCATCCCCGGCCTGACCTTCATGACCCGCTACACCGACGGTCGCCACGTTAAATCCGGCAGCGTCGACAACGGCCGCGAGCGGGAACGCGACACTGACATCAGTTACGTCATCCAGAGCGGCGTGTTCAAGGACGTCAGCCTTCGCTGGCGCAACGTGACCTTCCGTTCCGGCAATGGCTTGAGTACCGCCATCGATGAAAACCGGCTGATTGTCGGTTACACCGTGGCGCTTTGGTAATCCCTGAAGGGCGCGGTCGCAACCGCGTCAACACCTTTCACAACCTGGAGGAATCGTGATGCCTCACGCCCCTACCCTGCAAAGTTTCATCGCCGGTCGCTGGATCGGCCAACACGGCGCTCAGGTGCTGCGCAGCGCCATCGATGGCCATGAAATTGCACGCACCCATGAAGAGCGTCCGGACTTCGCCGAAGCCGTCGAGCACGGTCGTCGCCAAGGCGTCAGCGGCCTGATGGCGCTGGACTTCCAGCAACGGGCGCAACGTCTCAAGGCCCTGGCCTTGTACCTGAGCGAACGCAAGGAACAGCTCTACGCCATCTCGCACCACAGCGGCTCGACCCGCGCCGACAGTTGGATCGACATCGAAGGCGGCAACAGCACGCTGTTCACCTACGCCAGCCTCGGCTCGCGCGAATTGCCGTCGGGCAACATCGTCCACGAAGGCCCGGCCATGCCGCTGAGCAAACTGGGCACCTTCGCCGGCACGCATATTCTGGTGCCCCGCGGCGGCCTGGCGGTGCACATCAACGCCTTCAACTTCCCGATCTGGGGCATGCTGGAAAAGTTTGCACCGAGCTTTCTCGCCGGCATGCCGTGCATCGTCAAACCGGCCAGCGCCACCAGCTATTTGACCGAAGCCGTGGTACGGCTGATGGACAAATCCGGTTTGCTGCCGACGGGCAGTTTGCAGTTGATCATCGGCAGCACCGGTGATTTGCTGGATCGCCTGCAAGGCCAGGACGTGGTGACCTTCACCGGCTCGGCCGACACCGCCGCCAAACTGCGTGTCAATCCGAACCTGATCCGCAACTCGGTGCCGTTCAACGCTGAAGCCGACTCGCTGAACTGCGCGATCCTCGCCCCGGACGTGACCCCGGACGACGAAGAGTTCGAGCTGTTCATCAAGGAAGTCGCACGGGAAATGACCACCAAGGCCGGGCAGAAATGCACCGCCATCCGCCGCGCGATTGTGCCGGCCAAACACATTGATGCGGTCGCCAGCCGTTTGCGCGATCGCCTGAAGAAAGTCGTGGTCGGCGACCCGTCGGTGGAAGGCGTGCGCATGGGTGCGCTGGCCTCTCACGATCAGCAAAAAGACGTCGCCGAACGCCTGGAAAGCCTGCTGCAAAGCAGCGATATGCTGTTCGGCGCCCGCGACGGTTTCGAGCCGCGCGGTGAAAACGTCAACCAGGGTGCGTTCTTCGCGCCAACTCTGTTGCAGGCCCGCGACCCTCACGCCGAAGGTGGCGCCCACGACATCGAAGCGTTCGGCCCGGTCAGCACCCTGATGGCCTACGACGATCTGGACGAAGCACTGGTCCTGGCCGCTCGCGGCAAAGGCAGTCTGGTGGCCAGTTTGATCACCAAGGATCCGCAGATCGCCGCCAAGGCCATCCCGGTGGCAGCTGCTTGGCACGGCCGTTTGCTGGTGCTGGACCGCGAATCCGCCGCCGAATCCACCGGCCACGGTTCGCCCCTGCCACAACTCAAACACGGCGGCCCGGGTCGTGCCGGCGGTGGTGAAGAACTCGGTGGTCTGCGCGCGGTGAAACACTACCTGCAACGCGCGGCGGTGCAAGGCTCGCCGACCATGTTGGCGGCGGTCACCGGCGAATACGTGCGGGGCGCCAAGGTCATCGAAACCGAGGTGCATCCGTTCCGCCGGTTCTTCCAGGACCTGCAGATCGGCGAATCGCTGCTGACCCACCGTCGCACCGTGACCGAAGCCGATCTGGTGAACTTCGGTTGCCTGTCCGGCGATCATTTCTACATGCACTTCGATGACATCGCCGCCAAGGAATCGCAATTCGGCAAACGCATCGCCCACGGTTACTTCGTGCTGTCGGCGGCGGCGGGCCTGTTCGTGTCGCCAGCACCCGGCCCGGTTCTGGCCAATTACGGTCTGGATACTTTGCGCTTTATCACTCCGGTAGGCATCGGCGACACGATTCAGGCGCGCCTGACCTGCAAACGCAAAATCGATCAGGGCAAAAAGAGCCCGCAAGGCATTCCTCAAGGGGTGGTGGCATGGGATGTAGAAGTCACCAATCAGTTGGGAGAACTGGTTGCCAGTTATGACATTTTGACCTTGGTGGTGAAGCGCGAGGAGTAAAACCGCAACCTGCAAGGGATTATCTCTCTCATGAGGTAATCCCTTTCTTTCTGTTGCGGACAACTACTCGCCTCTCGATCACCAACGCTGTTATGCCTACCAGAACTTCCATGTGTAAGTCGTGATCAGCCGGTTCTCATCGAAGTCGGCACCGTAGCCGTCATAAGGCCCGGTGATCGGTTATCAAGGTCACCCGACAGTTGCTTCCCCTCCTCGCGATTGTTGTAGTAACGGACATCGTTCTTGAGTCATAACCGTCCCCAAAATTCAAGGTGTACGCGAGCCCGAAGTAATGTTGCTGGTAGAAGTCTTCCCGATTGGACGATTCGCGCGTGGATATCTTCCAGAATCCACCGGCGCTCAAGGTCAGTTTCGACCACTCCCGGGACTCAATGGCCGCCCCTTCAAAGGTGGGGGCCAGCTGCCTGGAGTCATCCCTCAAAGCTGATTGAACGCCAATCCGGCGCTCTATCCATTTCCGGCACAATTTCAGAGAGACGCCTAGGAGAGGAATAGAACTTGCCTTCACATTTAGTGATCATCCAATGGCGCTGCAAACATGAACAACGATTTCCTGGCCCAACCGCCGAGTGCACAGCCACCTTACCTGAGCCGCATACAGACCCACGACCCCGACGAGCACGCTAGTCACCTGAGTGGCTGGCGCCTTAGTTACGATCAATTGAGTCATGGCCGCTTCGAAGGTGAACTCGACGAGTTTCGTTCGGACAAGATTCAGATGGTCCGCGACCGCTCTAATCAGGCCATGACGAAGAAAGGCGCGGGGGCTGAAGGTACGATTGCCTTCTGCGTCACGCTGAAGAACCACGATGACGTGTACTGCTCCGGACACCAGATCACCGAGCCCTGCGTGATGGTGGCGCATAGCGATAACATGCCTGAACTCAAGGTCCCGGAGATCGTCGACATCCTCTTGGTCGCCATCAATCAGGGATCGCTACAACATACACTTGAGCGTCAAGGTAGCAGCTTTCGTATTACCGATTTCCCCACGTGTTACCCGATCGGCGATTCGCTCGCGTGGCACGAGCTAAAATTGTTGGTTACTGAACTGGCAAGGGCATCACCAAGCGGCAATGAACTTCAGCAGAAGACGATTCGCAGCGACATCAGCGATACAGTGATCATGCACCTGATCGACTTGGTCACCAGCGACGAAACGCTTTCACTCAAACCGACAGCGCGCAAACGAACGGTTGACAGAGCCTGTGAGTACGCAATGAGCCACCTGGACGAACCCTTCTCGATCCTTGATCTTTGCAACAGCATTGGTGCAAGCCGACGAAAGTTGCAATATTGCTTCCAGAATGCTTTAGGCATCAACGCGGTCGCTTATCTTCGAGCACTACGCCTCAACTCGGTGCGTCGCGAGCTTCGAGAAAGCAGTACGACACAGGCGATACAGATTGTCGCAGAGCGCTGGGGCTTCTGGCATATTGGGCGCTTCTCCGTCGATTACCACTCCATGTTCGGCGAACGCCCATCGAAAACCTTGCGACGCTGAATCTGTGCTGAAATCGGATATAATAAAAAATAGCAGCACAACATCATGTCCTCACTTCGCCGACCCGAATGAGGACATCCCTTGAACAACAAGACCAATAACCGCGCAAGACACTTCGTGGCACTGACATTCAGCCTACTGGGTGCATGGACATCAGCAGAGGCAACCGAGAATGGAAGCCCGACCACTACCTTCGGTGTTTATGATTTTGGGGCCGGTATGACCCCGCCGCCGACCGCGAATGGAACGATAGGAGTACGAACTGGCTATTACTCCGCCAGGACTCTAAAGGATAGCCACGGCAACCGCTCCGACAACGACTTCTCTCTCGATCTACTGAGCATCGCGCCCTTCTATGTGCGGATGACCGAAAATACCCTGTTTGGTGCCAACTACGGATTTGGTGTCGTGCTTCCATTGTTCAAGATGGACGCTGAAGTCAACGTGCAGACTCCGGGCGGCCCAATGAAGCTCGAAGCCGATCCATTTCGAATGTCTGATGCGGTCTTCGTTCCATTAATACTTCAATGGAACTTGTCGCCTAACTTGTTCGTAAACACATCCCTGGGCATCACCGCCCCAACCGGCGATTACGACAAGAATCGTCTGGTCTCGCCTGGCCTTAACCACTGGACATACTCACCCTCACTCAATGCCACCTACATCACCGATAGCGGCTTCGAGGTTTCATCTAGTTTTCAAGTCGATTTCAGCACCCGCAATAAAGCCACTGACTACAAAAATGGCGTCGAGTACCGCCACGAGTTCGCCGCAGGGCAGCATGTGGGCCCATGGACAGTCGGGTTGGGAGGCTTCTATTACCGTCAAGTTAGCGACGATGACGCTCCCAATCTAACAACCGGAAACCGTTCTGGAGCACTGGCCATCGGCCCCGCTGTTGCCTACTTCAAGCCAGGACTACCACCCATCTCGGCACACATATACAAGGAGTTCGATGCGCGAAACCGACCTGAAGGTTACACCTTCGCCGTGCGCGTCTCGCAAAGCTTCTAAGCCTTCGGACAACGAGCCTGCAAATTCAGGCGACAGGACTTGTACCAGCGTCTCGGCACCACCCACATACACCCCCATAAACCAAACACTGTCATTGTGACTGTCGAACACCTATTACTCAAAGGGTAATCACTCGAACAGGCCAATGACCTCTTGAACGAGCCCCATGAAAGACAGGACACCGTTTCCCCCTTACGATAAGGGATAGGCAAACGGTTATGTTTATGACTAATAGCAACGATAAGAGTGGGGAGCTTTTGGGCCAGGAGCGGCGGCGCCGCTGGAGCCCAGAGCAAAAACTGGCCATGGTTCGCGAGAGTCTTGAGCCAGGGCAAAGCGTTTCGGTGGTGGCTCGGCGCAACGGCATCAATGCCAACCAGCTGTTCCTGTGGCGCAAGCTGTATCAGGACGGCAGCCTGTCGGCGGTCAGTGCCGGTGAAGCGGTGGTGCCTGCGTCCGAACTGAGCGATGCGTTCAAGCAGATCCGTGAACTGCAACGGATGCTGGGCAAAAAAACGATGGAAGCAGAAATCCTCAAAGAGGCCATGGAGATTGCCCGGTCGCGAAAATGGATTGCGCACTCACCCTTGTTGCCGGGGGACGACCAGTGAAGCTGGTCAGCGAATGTCTCGGTGTGGCGCGCTCGCAATTAACGGTTCGAATCAAGCAATCGGTATCGCCCAAAGTTCGGCGAAGCAGGCCCGTGAACGATGCTGAGTTGGTAGTTGAAATCCAGCAACAGGTCAGCGAACTGCCCAGCTATGGCTACCGTCGTGTCTGGGGATTACTGCGTCGCGAACGTGAAACCCAGTTGCTACCCGCGATCAACGTGAAGCGGGTTTGCCGGGTCATGCGTGATCACAACTTGCTGCTGGAGCGCCGGATCAAACAGCCCGGCGTGCCGCGTCGGCACGAAGGCCGTATTGCGGTGCAAACCAGCGATACACGTTGGTGCTCGGACGGTTTTGAGTTCCGCTGCGAGGACGGCGCCAAACTGAGCGTGACCTTCGCCCTGGACTGCTGTGATCGTGAGGCCATCGGCTGGGTTGCAAGTCCAACGGGATACAGCGGCGATGATATCCGCGACTTGATGCTGGAAAGCGTGGAAAAGCGCTTCGGTGATCAACTGCCCGCCACTCCGGTGCAATGGCTAAGCGACAACGGCTCAGCCTATACCGCCGAACAGACGCGCCTATTTGCTCGACAGATCGGTTTGCAGCCGGTGACCACCCCGGTACGCAGCCCGCAGAGCAATGGTATGGCCGAGAGTTTCGTGAAGACGATCAAGCGTGACTACGTGGCGCACATGCCCAAGCCGGATCAAGAAACGGCGTTACGTAACCTGGCAATTGCCTTCGAACACTACAACGAGCAGCATCCGCACAGCGCCTTGAACTATCGCTCACCGAGGGAATTCAGGCGCTTGGCAGCTGCATCAATTTAGCGGGGAGTTGGTGTCCGGTTTTGTAGGGGCAAGTCCATTTTCTACTGGTATTGACCCCATTGCAGTCCAGCGCAGATAAGCCGCGAATCCTGTTATCTCATCCGCCGATGTATGACATTTCTACTTTCGCCACACCGGCGGCGCCTGCAATTTGATCAACGTTGCCTCTTAGCTCTGAATACCGATCGGTACGCCCTTCCCAGATACTCGCGACTGTCGTGTAGATGCTGTCATCACTCCACCCGTTCCTAATCAGCGTTCGAAGGTCGTGGCCGTGCCCAGAAAACAGGCAGGAGTAGAGTCGACCCTCGGCTGATAAACGAGCGCGGTTACACTCGCCACAAAATGCATGAGTCACGCTGGAGATGACTCCAATCTCACCGCTGCCATCGAGATAGCCCCAACGTTGGGAGGTATCACCGCTGCGTTCCGAATCGAGTTGGCGTAGTGGGAACTGAGCGCTGATGACCTGGACGACATCGTCTGAGGGCATCACTTCATCCATCTTCCATTGATTCGATGTACCCACATCCATGTATTCGATGAAGCGCAGCACTATCCCTGATCCTTTGAAATGCGTAGCCATCGGTAGGATTTCCTTATCATTGGTCCCGCACTTTACCACCATGTTGATTTTTATTGGTGACAGCCCAACTGCGTGAGCTGCATCAATCCCTTTCAAGACATCCGTCACAGAAAAGCCGACGTCGTTCATCTTCTTAAAAAGTGAATCATTTAGGGCGTCGAGGCTTACGGTGACTCTTGATAATCCTGCGTCTTTTAAAGCCCGCGCTTTCGGCGCGAGAAGAGAACCATTGGTGGTGAGGGTAATGTCGAGTTGCTCACCTTTGGGAGTGGTTAAGGAGGCTAAACGCTCAATCAAATACTCAAGGTTTTTCCTGAGCAAAGGCTCCCCTCCAGTAAGTCGAATTTTCTCCACGCCGAGCCTCACGAACACCCGAGCCACTCGCTCAATTTCCTCAAAAGATAGGAGAGAGCTTTGTTTTAGAAATGCGTGATCCCTACCGAAGGCTTTTTTGGGCATGCAGTAAACACATCTAAAATTACACCGGTCCGTTACCGAAATTCGAAGGTCCCGCAGCTCTCGTGCAAACTGGTCAGCAAGCAGACCTGTTGTAGAAACGCTGGTGATCAACGGCCTCCGAAGGAGGTCGACCGTGGGAATAAGAGAGGAATGTGTGAGCATATTTTTAAGATCAGCCAAGCTTCAGGCTACGGTCTAAGCGCCCTCCGCATGAGCCCTTCGGGAATGAAGGACAAGCAACTCAGCAAACTGATAGGAACCCGAAAGCATCACCATCACTCGATGCCCTTCACCGTACCCACCGATAACGCTCTAGACCGAAGTCGCACAGATTCTTAGTTTTGGTGGGAACTGAGTGCAGGCTCACCATACCTACACTCATCACCCTTTGCTTACAACCCTGAGCTTTCGCCAATTATTTGTATTGGATCTCAGGGGGCGTAAACACAGTCAGCGGAGGCAGCTCCCCTGTGTTTTTTTCTATGTCCACAAGGCAGCTGTTTGCTGATGGCCCTTGAGCTAACGATGACGTCCCTACGTCATTGGTAACGGCATTAGGATTACCGTGAATTTCAAGACTCATAGGATCGTGGACATCCAGCATGTCGTACCAAGCCCCCGTAGCGATCTGCAAAACGTTTCGTCTTAACGCGTCGGACAAGATCACGCCTGCGAGGAAGGATCCACGATTATTGAAGACGCGCACGATATCGCCATCTACGACTCCAATTTCTTTCGCGTCTTCCGGATTTAAGCGAATTGGTTCACGGTCTTGGATTTTTGAAAGTTGGCTCGTGATGCCATGGTCAAACTGACTGTGGAGTCGCGTAGCAGGTTGGTTTGATAACAGATGGTAAGGGAACGTTTTTGCTAAAGGGCTTCCGAGATATTCGACTTTTTCGTACCACGCCGGATGCCCAACGCAGTCCTCGTAACCGAAGCCCGCAATAGTTTCTGAGAATATCTCAATTTTCCCTGACGGCGTATTCAGTGGATTGCCTACCGGGTCATCGCGAAAGCGCTCAAGAGTCTGTTTGCTATCCGAGAACATCGGGCGCAGATCTATCGGTGGGCCGTCATTGAACTCTTCGAAGCTAGGCAATGTGATGCCGACAGCTTTGGCATTCTGCTGAGTGACGCCGTACAAATGTTTGACCCATTGAGCTGCGTCGCGACCTTCTGTGAACTGTTCTTTGATGCCTAATTTTTCCGCGATGCCTGAGAAAATATCGTAGTCATTACGAGCATCAAGGTAAGGCTTAAGCGACTGGCGCATCGGTGTGAGCCAGTTGTCCATGCTACCGCCAGCGAAGTCTTCTCTTTCCAGATGTGACGTAGATGGGAGAACGATGTCAGCCAAGCGAGCCGTAGTGGTCCAATTGATTTCATGGGTGACGATGGTTTTGGGGTAGGTCCAAGCTTTGCGGAGACGGTTGATATCTTGGTGATGGTGGAACGGATTACCTCCAACCCAGTAAACCAAATCAATATCCGGGTAGGTGAGATTCAACCCGTTATACGTAAATGCACCGCCCGGATTCTCAAGCATGTCAGTTACACGTGCCAAGGGGATGTAATCCGACACAGCATTTTTCCCCTGTGGAAGCGACCCTACAGAGAAAGGAATAATACGGCGCTGCATGGTGCTCATTTTGCTCACGCCCGCTCCCATGACAACACCGCCGCCAAGTAGGCCGATGTATCCGAGCGCTGACGCTAGCGCGATCCCAGCCCAATAAGTTTGCTCGCCGTGCTCGGCCCGCTGGACGGAAAATGAAAGACCGATCATGCAGCGCTCAGCCGCCATCAGGCGTGCCAATTTGCGTATCTCTTCC
The DNA here is from genome assembly GCF_049898225.1 of Pseudomonas sp. DSP3-2-3. Taxonomy (NCBI): domain Bacteria; kingdom Pseudomonadati; phylum Pseudomonadota; class Gammaproteobacteria; order Pseudomonadales; family Pseudomonadaceae; genus Pseudomonas; species Pseudomonas sp. DSP3-2-3. The sequence continues at coordinate 133,682 of NZ_JAFCXH010000017.1, forward strand.
GCGTCAATTTCTGACTTGCCTTGGGCCCACTCTGCGTCCTTGGGCTGACCGTCACCTACACCCATCACATAGTCAGAGAAAATGTCGAAGCCCACGCAGTATTTGTCCACGAACGCCCGATCGACCAGGCCTTCTTGGATCAGTGTGTGTGTCAGGCCGAGCATGATGGCTACGTCACTGTTAGGACGGCACTGAATCCAGCGAGAGTTCAGGTTGCCGGCAACGTCGTCTCTGATAGGGCTAACGTTTACGACGTCAATGCCTGCTTCGGCAATAGCATTGAAGTGTGAGCGTGCGTCATGTTGGCCGGTACCTCCTGGATTCACCTGCATATTACGGGTCGCAGCACCGCCGAAATACACAATGCGTTTGCAGTGTGCAGCTACTTCCTCAGTAGTGGAGACCTCCATGCCTGCTTGGAAAGCGTTCAAGCCAAGAATATGAGGTATGAGAACCTCAGCTGCCGCGTACGAATAGGTGTCAACAGAATCTGTGTAACCGCCACAGCATCGGAGAAAACGGTGGACCTGGCTCTGCGCATGATGGAATCGGCCGGCGCTTGCCCAACCGTAGGATCCACCATAGATGGAATTATTACCCTTCGTGTCCTTTGCAGCTTGTATAGCTTCAGCTACCAGGCTTAGCGCCTCATCCCAACTCACAGCAATAAACGGTTCTTTCCCCCGTTGCTGAGTGTCGCTGGCTCTTCGATTTTCGTAATACCCCTTACGTACCATAGGTTGCGAGATACGGCAGTTTGAATCCTGGGTAGAGGCCAGAGACTGGCCGATTGGAGAGGGTTCAGAATCATTGGGAACTGGGTCAACGATGATCGCGCCGTTTTCATCACTATGAACGAAGTAATTGCCCCAGTGAGTGGCGGTCAAACGCTTTGGCGTAATGCGTGTCATTTTCACTCCTTCATAGCTCTTTGAGCTTTTATAGATGCGGATGTAAGACCCGCGATTCTTTCACAAGCCATACTTCATTAACTTACGACCGAGGATAAACAAAGATGATCACGCGATTTGCAATCAGTCTATTATCTAATTACAAAACAGCCTCCACTCAAATCACACTTTAAAAATTGAGCCACTGGGACGTGACAACACTTAAAAGCTAGGCTTAAGCGGAACACTCCATTGACCCTATGACCGGCGTTTTTCAAGGTAGTTGTCGCGTCAACCGTTCAACTATGCCGCTCTTTTCTCGTCCTGCTGCTCCCGATCCGGATTCAGCATCACCGCTCCTATCGGCTCCCTGTTCCGCGTCTGGCCTGACCAACGTTCCGGGCTTTTCTTGCGCGCTCGCTGTATAGTTTTATACGGCAGCGATGGGGCTACCTATGATCCATGATGTTATTGTCGATCGTTCGGCACATTTTGATAACTCATAAGCAGTCGCCTTCGGGCTATAGGTTGTTACCGAGGCGGAGCGAGTCTCCATAAGCCGAATCGGGTAAATGACTGCCGCCATCCTCCGACAGCCTGGGTCTGAAGGTACCACTTTGCGGCTGGGCTCTGTAGAGGCCGCGCTTCTGTAATTCGTGGATGATTAGTTACACAAATTTTAGATGTGCCGGGACTAATCAAGGGATTAATCATGTATCCGCTGGCGCCGGAAATGCTCGCGTGCACTTCGATTCGGTGGACTACCTTTTGCGAGGTGTCGACCAGGACCAAGATTGGCTGACTGGTACGAGCCCAGTCAGCAAACTAGATAGATGTTAGCCCTCCGAGTTAACGTTCTGAGCGATTGCGGAGTATACGTCCGGATGAGACTTCTTAAGGCGAATGGCATACAAGCCACCAATGATAAACGCCAGGACAAGCAGGTAGGGCAGAAGAATTACTACTGGGCTCTTACTTCCGGTCAGGAGATCGAAATTTCTTACGGCAAGCGACACTGCCAATGCAAGACCGATGAAGCTTACGATGGGTGCGGTTAGAGTGCGCCACCAATGAGTGCGGCCCTTGCGACGGAAGTAAGCGATGATGGCAAGGCTGGTAAGCGCCTGAAGCGCGATGATACCAACCGTACCGAATCCGATTCCGACTGCCCCCAAGCCTAGTAGAGGATCAAGGCCAAATTCAAAGGTGATGGCGACAACGGTAACAGTGATCAGGGTAATAAGCGCACTCGCATTGTGAGGTGAGGCATGCGTCGGATGTACACGCCCTAAAAATGCTGGGAGACAGCCCTGTCGGCCAAGGGCAAAGATATAGCGACTGGCCACATTATGAATCGCAAGCAAGGTTGCGAACATGCTCGTCGAAAGAAACAGTTCCATGGTATGGGTGGCAAGCTTATTGAGGTATTGGTCCCCGAGATTGAAGTAGAGCGTTGCCAACTGACTCGTCGCGACATTCTGGACATCGCTGCCCACGGCACCAATGGTGATCCACGTGGTCACGAAATAGAACAACGCCGTGAGAAAAACAGCCCCGAACGTTGCCAGCCCGATACTGCGCGAAGGTGAATGGGTCTCTTCGGAATACAGTGCTGCAGATTCCACGCCGATGAAACAGGTAAACGCCAACATGATGGCGATGCCCGGTGCCCCGCTGAAAACCGCGCTCAAACTGAAAACACTGACGGGAAATGCGTCTGCCCCTTTGCTCCAGATAATGCTAATGTTCAGTGCAATCAGCACGGCGAATTCGATCGCCAGCAGAATGGCGAGCATGCGCGAGCTGAAATCGATCTGCCGATAGCCAAGGATCGCCGCGAGTACCACAGCAACTATTGCCGGCACTATCCAGTGCACGTTGATACCGAATAGATCGCTTAACGCAACCTGTGTAAAGAAAGCCACATAACCAACGACCCCACACACGAAAACCGTGTAGGAGAGTATCGCCAGGAAGGCTGAGCCAAGCCCCAATACACTACCGAAGCCACGGGTTACATAAGCGTAGAATGCACCAACATTCACCACCTCCTTGCTCATCGCGTTATAGCCGACCGTAAAAAAGCCCAGAATGACGGCGACTCCCGCGAAAGTGAGTGGTACCCCCAGTCCATTACCAAAAGCAAAGGCGATGGGAACGACACCCAGTACCGCCGCCATCGGTGCCGCTGCAGCGATGATCAGAAAAATAAGACGCAATGTACCTAGGCTCGGGCGGAGCGTATCGGCTTCCTCTGTTGGGAGGCTGGTTCCCAAGCTGTCCAGAATACTTCTGTTTTCAACTTTCATCGCATTCTCCGCGTGCAGCGACTCCAAATCAGGAGCACTACTAAGATTTATCGGTTTTATTGGCTTCAATGACGGGATCACGATGACTGGCCATTTTAAAGTCAGCGCGCAGGCCCGTTGACAGTGCCTTTGTCCTATATCCATTGTTTCCTTCTGAAATGAACTCAGAAGTCGAAGTCCGATAGATCTATCCTACGTAGCCTGGAATGCTGGCGTTAGCCGGAATTGGCACAACATGTCTTGATGCGAACGGGACCAATGCCAGCTTGGCGAGCACACATAAAAAGAACAATTTGAGTGAAAACCGCATCAGCCATTACTATGGGCATCGCTATTTTACTGGGGGATGCCGCGCGCCTTCAGTAGCGCTTTGTATCCCGCCTTGCGCAGCAAAAATATCGGTTGCCCGTCTGTACGGCAGCAGTCTGCAGGCGGTGCTTATCACTGCCTGGCAAACAGAGACCGGCGTACGCAGTGTCACGGTGGAGACGGGTGGTGCGGAAATAACGCCATGGAATTTGAAAGCTTTGCGCCTGCAGATCTTGAACCCGGGAGCTCCCACTGTGTATCGCCACTCTCGGTATTGTGTTCAGGTTTGTATAGCCCGACCCGCGGTATCAGCATGAAATGCTTATGATGTTCCACTCTGCGTAGAGGTCGGCCCCGCGTGTCATCACTCGTTATTGGGCATTCAAAACGGTGGGTTACAACTTCACCCCAGGCAGTGCGAGCGAACATGCACACAACTTTCTTGGTCAGTGGAATGGCAAGCTGGCTTGCGACGATTTCGCCTGCTACAAAGCAAGCTTCCGGCAAGGCATCGCCCAATCGACTGCATGGCCCAAGCCCGCCACAAGTTTTTCGATTTGCACGCGACGAACAAAAGCCAACTGGCCGAGCAGACGCCGCACTCAATTGGCGGGTTGTACGAACCTGAACGGTAAGCACTGGAAATGATCGACGAAGATCGATGGCTAATACGCCAGGAAAAAGCGGCACCCCATATCGACGCACTGCATACCAAGATGTTGGCCCAGCGCGACCTTGTGCCCGAAGATTCGGCTATCGCCAAAGCTATGGATTAAAGCCACAAGCACTGGACGGACCGTTCGTACCGATGCAGCCACCTTTCCCGACTCATGACGACGCTCATAGAAACTCCTGCCGGATGTCGATACTCGACCGTTCACCAATGTTCCGGTAGTTCTCCGTGAGCCACGCCTCGGCCTCGCGGCGTCCGTTGTCGCGCAGTCTGCAAAGGAAGTCCCAGTCCGCGTTGTACTTGCTGGACACACTGAGCGCAAACATCGCCTCGTCTGATTTAATGGAGTGGATCAACATCTCCTTCATTTCGTTGCGATCGACCTTGCCTTGCTGGATGAGGTCGGTGACAAAAGCGATGGTACGCAGTTCACGCATCAGCGACGAATTGAAGCTGATTTCACTGATGCGATTGAGGATGTCGGCAGCGGTAATGGGCACGCCTGGGCGGACGAGCGGGTTAATGTGGACGATCACCACATCACGTGTATTGCAGTGGTAGATCAACGGGAAAATAGCCGGGTTCCCCATATAGCCGCCATCCCAGTAGTTCTGCCCGTCAATCGTGACCGCCTGGAACAATGTCGGCACACAGGCCGAAGCAAGCACCGCTTCAGCGCAGATGTCATCGCCCGTGAAGATGCGTATCTTCCCCGTCTCGACATTGGTCGCGCACAGATAGAGGTGGAACGGGCATTGGCTTCGCACGGCGGCAAAATCTACCTGCCTCTCCAGCACCTCCCGCAGCGGACTCAAGTTGCGGCGATTGAACTGGTAAGGCGAGAAGATACGAAGCGTCATGTCCGCGAACGTATACATGGGCGAATAGTCCAGCCCGAAGCTGTGCGTCCCTTTCAGCCATGGCATCCAGCGCAATGGGTTGTAACGCTCAGCGGACTCCGCCACGGCGTACCAGAAATCGTGCAACGCCTGGCGCGCGCCGACGTCGCCACCTTGGAGCATGCCATAGGCCAGCACGGCTGCATTCATCGCGCCGGCACTGGTTGCGCTCACCCCTTCAATGGCAAGCCTGCCATCCTCGATCAACCGATCGAGCACGCCCCAGGTGAACGCACCGTGCATCCCGCCGCCCTGTAAAGCCAGCGCGACCGACTTGCGCTCGTCACTGCCCCGAGTCATCAATCGCTCACCCTTTGCTTGATGCCCATGCATCGAGCAGCGCCTTGGCTTGTAGCCAATCGACGCTGTCGAAGCCTTCGGTGAAAAAGCTGTGAATGTCGGCCAGCATTTGCCTGGCCGCCTCTTTGTCTCGTGTTGCCCATAGCTGAGCAAGGCTCACTGTGGCTCGTAGCTCGAGTGACTTCGCCCCTTGTTGTCGAGCGATCGAGATCGCCTTTTGAAAACATCCTTGCGCTTCCTGCTGCATGGAAGAATCCAGTCTGGCTTCGCCCAAAGATTGGAGAATAAGTGTTCCCTTAAGCCGGTACAGCTCCGCTTCGTAAAAGTGCTCGCCTGTTCTGTTCACCATAGCCAGAGCGTCGGTCACGGCATCCAATCCTGCCTGCGGATTCCCGGCACGCCCGTGCGCTGCGGCCAGCAGGGCCAGAAAATAGGAGCATCCAAGCTCTGCTCCGGCGGCCTGGTAAGTAGCGATACCCTCGGTTATTTGGGCGACTCCCTCGTCAATGTTTCCCTGCTCGGCGCGAGCCCAACCCTGGACGATAGTCCCCCATGCCCAATAAAACGGAAATCCTCGTTCGAGTGAAAGCTTGATGGCGGCATCAGCACACTCTTCGGCGAGTTGTACGTCGTGCCGAAACTGTCCCAAAATCGACGTAGCGGACAGGGTGAAGGCCAAGCTAATTGGGTGAGAAATCTTCTTGTCCAGAGCAAGGATATCCCGGCTGCGCGTGCTTGCCTGATCGGGAAAACCCAGGTACCAAAGACTCCAGGCCGAAAATGTCAGGACGTAGCCCGGATCCATGCCGTAGGTAATGGTATGTGTGCGATGACGGTCCGGGATGTAGAGGACACGCGCCAGCTCCTGGTGCTCATGGGCATCGCGCAGATTACCCTGGAAAAACAATGTCGCCCCGAGTGCAGCATGGGCATCCACGAGCAAATCCGGATCCTGCGCAGCTTGCGCAATATTGAGCAATCGTTCAGCCAGTTCGCATGCAGTTGCGTATTGCGCACGCAACGAGTAGTAAGTCCCCAGCCCAAACAGCGCTGGGAAAAGCACTGAGTCGTCGCGTACTTGTTGCGCGCATAACGCCAGTGCGCGGGTGTAAGTGGTCACCACCTCGGGCGCAGCATAGCCTCGCACGGCCATCAAAGCCGGGCCCAAGGCTAGTAGCAATGTCAGTTCCTGATGAGCACGCGCGGGCGTATCAGGCAAATGCTCGAGCAATTCCAGCGCCCCGCCGAGGTGACGCATCGCCTCAATATTGGCAGAATGTTGGAGGGCCTGTTGCCCGGTACGGTGCAGGTATTCCACGGCCTTCGGGACATTGCCGCTCAGCCTGTAGTGGTGCGCCAGTTCGCTGCAATAATCCGCAATGCGGGTGGGGAACAGTTCTTCGATGGCCTGCGCCGTGCGTTCATGCAGCGCGTTACGTCGCTCCGTAAGTAGTGAGCTGCCCGCGACCTCTTGGGTCAGCGCATGCTTGAACGAATATTCCACATCCGGAAATGCGGGCCGCTGGTAAATGAACTCCGCGGCCTCCAGTCGGGCCAGCAGATCGCGTAAATGTTCGTCCATCCAAGCGCCCCGTCCTTCACAGATGCGCTGGATCAGACTGAACGCAAACTCCTTGCCAATGACGGCGAGTGTCTGCAGCAACTCCTTCTGCGCAACGGGGAGCCGGTCGATACGGGCGGCAAGCACACCCTGCACAGTGGTGGGAATATGCAGCGCAGTCGGAGTTTGTTCGATCCGGTAACGGCCAGGTTCACCGAGCAGTGATTTCTCCTCGACCAGCGTTTGGACCACTTCCTCGATAAAGAAAGGGTTGCCCTCCGTCTTCTCCAGGATGAGCTGTTTGAGGGGGGCGAGGGAGGGATCGCTGCCAAGCAGGGCCGCGAGCAGTCCCTGGGCTTCGGCCGAGCCCAGCGGTTCGAGCCGCAGCTGGCTGCAATGACCCGCGTGCGTCCACACAGCCTGATACTCGGGCCGGTAGTTCACGAGGAGTAGGATCGGGGAGCTCGCCAAGTGGTCGATTAAGTACACGAGGAAGGCTTCGGTCTCGCTGTCCAGCCATTGCAAATCCTCGAACAGCAGCTCGATCGGTTGATTGCGGCTCTCACGCGCCAGTAGTTGCGTGATCGCGTCGAAGGTGCGAACGCGCCGGATCTGAGGATCCATTTCCGCGAGTGCTGAACTGCGTTCGCCGATACCCAGCAGGTAGAGCAGGTAGGGCACGAGATCCTCGAAGTTTCGCTCGAGCGTAAGTGTCTTGCCCATGACCTTTTCTCGGCATCTCCGCTCATCATCCTGGATGGTGATCTGAAAATAGTTGCTCAGAAGCTCGATGAGCGGGAAATAGGCAAAGGCCTTGCCGTGCGACACCGAGAACGTCTCCAACACCAGGCAGCCGTGCCGCGAGCACTCCTTGAATTCATGGAACAGCCGTGACTTCCCGACCCCGGCCTCCCCCACCACCTCGACAATCTGCCCATGGTCCGCTTTGGCTTGCTCGAGCGCCTGATGCAACTGGTCCAGCTCGATCTGGCGGCCGACAAACCTGGCCAGCCCGCGATGTGCCGCGACCTGCAGAGCGCCGAGCCCCTGCACCTCGTACACGACGAGCGGATCGGGAATGCCATTGACCTGGGTGGCCCCCAGCGTTCTGAATTCGAAATAGCCCTCCGCCAGCTTGTGGGTGGACTCGCTTACCAAGATCGTCGATGGTGCGGCGACTCCCTCCATCCGGGATGCAATGTGGATCGTGTGCCCGACCGGATCGTAATCGGTGTGCAAATTGTCCGTGCGGATAGAACGCACGATGACCTCTCCAGTGTGGATGCCGACGCGGATTTGCAAGGGAATGCCTTTCTCCAGACGAATGCGGTCGCTGTATCGCCTGCTGCATGCGCAACGCCGCATACAGCGCCCGCTGCGGATGGTCCTCATGGGCGATGGGTGCGCCGAACAGCGCGAGGATGCCGTCTCCCATCGTCTTGGCCACGTAGCCTTCGTAGTAGTGGATGGCTTCCATCATCAGCGCGACGACGGGTTCGATCAGGCGCAGGGCCTCTTCTGGATCGAGGTCATGGATCAGCGCCGTAGAGCCGGCCATGTCGGCAAACAGCGCCGTGATGGTCTTGCGTTCGCCGGCGGTCTCGCCCCGGGCTTCCATGGCTGCCTGTTCGGCGCGAATGCGTTCGGCAAGGTGGTGGGGCGTGTAATGAATAGGCGCTGGAGAAGGCCCTGAAACGGGTTTGGAGCGCGGTGATGGTGCAGCATACGCATCGGTTAGCGGCGCGCCGCATTCACTGCAGAATTTGGCGGATAGGCCCGCCTCGTGACCACAGCGCGTACAACTGCGAGACAGCTTGGCGCCGCACGCGTCACAGAAGCTGGCCCCGGAAGGATTTTCGAATCCGCAGTTTGCACAGAGCATACGACCTCCTCCGCAGCCTAGTGCCTACTTCATAACATTAGGCGCCGGACCCTCTGGCCGCAAGACGCGACCGGATGAGGCTCTCTTCCTCGGCAAGACGTCGGTCGGAAATGCAAGAGCCCCCGACCTGATGACGATGGTTTAGTTTTTTTGCCTCCATAGAACCCCCGAATGCGCCCCGCTGCGAATGGCGTGCGCACGGAGAACAGGTGCTGTTCAAAGAAAAACAATAAATTAAGAAGAGCCAAAGCCTGATTTTTGGCAGGCCACCGATTTTTTTCAGTCCCAAATGGGATGGGTATCAAAATATCGGTGGCTACTTCAGACCATCCCTAGTAACTACATTGCGGTAAAGCATTACCTGCAGAGCCCAGAGGGTGTCAGATTTTCCGCCGCACACCTTCCGCGGCAACAGCTCCCGTCACAGATCGGAACATCCAATAAAACTTCAGAATAAAGTAGAGCCACGTAAACTTTCGCTCCGCATATATGCATATGAGGCCTCCCTCAGTCAGCCGCGCACTCGTATGGATGAGTTAACCATCGTCGCTTCGAGCTTAATACATCCACACCAATCAATGTGGTTTGCCAAACTCGCAGCTATTTCCTCATTACCGCAAGGATGCGCCTTGCGTATCCGGAAAAGACGGCAAACTGAAAGTCCGTTGACTACTTGCTAGAGCTCGACGGCAACACCGCGCTGCGAACTAGCTTGCCAGCTGGATCCCCCGCATGGCGGTGCCGCCGAGAAGCTATCTATTTCTGGTGATTGCAGTGCGGGCCGCACTCGTGATCCGCTGAGCGGAGAGTCGTGGACCTCTTCAGGGATTGCAAGCGCTCAGGAGGCAGCTCGGCCTCGTCTAGACGAGGAAGAATGCTCGTATCAAATACATCCTTCCCACCCAGCACGGTTCGTAGTACTTGCGTCTTGGGCAACGCATCAAGGGTGCAGGTGAGCGGATTCTGATCGACAATGACCAAGTCCGCCTTATACCCAGGTCTCAACGCTCCAATACCGGCCCAATGCATCAACTTGGCGTTATTGGTCGTCCAACCGTCCAGCGCCTGTTGTCTAGTGATGGAATAGCCCGGGCCGTCGTGCCGGTATCCGGAGCCCGCAAACTCGCGTGTCTCCGCGAGCGCCAGGTGCTCGAATACGCTTGCAGGTCCCCAGTCGCTGCCCAAACCGATGTTGGCGCCTGAAGCGAAGATCTTTCCGAAGGGAGAGAGTTCCTTGAGTACTTGCTCTCCCATGCGCTGCCGGTACATATCGCCCTTTCCGAAGCAGAAGCTCATGGTGCCGGAAAAATGGAATTGCAGCTCGGCATAGCGCTCGATCGTGGCGTCATCAATGAAAATGTTGTGCTGCATGACCCATTCCCTTGCACCTACATTCCAGTCGGCGAGGAATGGCTGGAGATTCTCGAGGAACCGCCGATGATCGCGCCCGCTCGTCGCTATGAGATTCAAGCGGAGATCATTGCGCAGGCAATAGTCGATCGCTTCACGCTCAATATCCCCTGAAATAAACGAGTGTCCGCGCGTTGGCCGCCCAAAGGGGTCGCTGTAGGTGCGGTCGGTCGGCATGTGGCCCGTCCAGCCGGGCCCGCCGACACCGAGCGTCATGCCGTTGACACGAAACAGCGGATCGACGGTCTGTGTCAAACTCGCTGCCAGCGCAAACCGGGCCCGAATGCCATCGTCGGTCAACCCCATGCCGAAATCGAACGCGACAGACTCTACCTCCAGCGCCGCCAGGACACGCATCTTCAGGCTTCCTTCATCCCGCGCGCGTTGATAAGCGGAGATGTGCTCCGGCTCCATCGCGTGGCCCTCGTAGGCGGCGGTAATGCCTCGCTGCGCGGCTGATAACTGCCCCGCCATCGCCCCCTGGTACCAGAGGTCGTCGCTCGGACGCATCACCTGCGCAAGCACGCGCGTCAGCCAGAATTGGCTGCTATTGTAGTAATTGGTCACGTAGCCACTGAAGATGCCCGTCAGTTCGCCGTTCGCGTCTTTTTCGACGAACACATCGTCGATGAAATCTGGCAGATCGCGCGTAAACCCTAGCACCTGTAGCGCCTTCGAATTCATGGCGCAGACATTGGGCAAAGTCGGCGCGAAGGCCTGAATCCAAACGGGGTGATCCGGGGTAGCGGCGTCCAGTTCATGCCGGTTAGGTAGGCGGCCTTCAGGCAGATCACGCCAGGAGCGGCGGATAAAATAGTGCGGCTCGCCTACCGGCGTGGTGACAATCCATTCGCCACGCGGAGTGACAGCAGCACGCTCGCGGAGGCGAGTTCGAATGTCGTCGTGGTCGCGAGCATCGTACAGCTTGACGCACGACACATCGAAGCTCCCGTAATGCAGAAAGTGCGGGTGATTGTCGATCAACCCAGGCATCACGCAGGCCCCATCAACATCGATTTTCCTCGACGAAGAACCTGCTAGTGCCCGCATATCTTCGAGCGAACCAGTGGCCAGCACGGTATCGCCTTCGAGGACCAAGGCCTCATGTGTTTCACGCCGTTCGTTCTGGGTTAGAACAGAACCGCCGAAAATCAGGGTGCGTTGCGACGATTGGGACATGCTACTGCCTCCTTGAGTAATCGTTCTTTGTTCGGGGCTCGAGGCCCCAGGTTTTCTAGCCCCCCCCTGCTGACGCCATTCCCCAAGCGCGCTGGTTTATATGTCGGCGCGGCCTTGCGAGACGAAGAAAGTGCAGGGAGATCGCAGACAAGCCGACCACGAAGTGCACATGCAGACACTTTGTGTTTCTGGGGCTCAGATTGACTAACGATGATGCAAAGTTAATCGTGATGAACGCACGGCGTTAGCCGATTTTGGCACAGCGAGAAACACTGGACTGAGGGTGCCTTGATTCAGGATTACTGCTCAGAAATCGAGGGCAGAGTCAATGATCGCGATCTGCCAGAGCAACTGCCCTGGTCGCACCGCGTCAGATAGGGCCATGCGCCCACCAGGTTGGTAACTGTCAGTAATAACAGAGTCGCCAACGGGATAGTTCTTTCCGGAAAAACACCGGGAAGGAGCTTGGCGATCACCGCATCAACAAAAAACATCTCCGCCGGTATCGCCAGCATTGCCACTACTACGTAACCTGCGAATACCGCAACGATTGCAGGAAAGGGACCGGGAGCTTTGTATAGGTGCCTAGCGTCCCTGTATTAGGAAACATCAAGGCCAGCTCAGCCCTATCCATGAAATACCGTTACACTTCGTTCTCGATCAGGCTTGACTTGGGACATTGGTTTGAATGCAGGAAGGCTCACCCCGACGAACTTCTCGAAAGTTCGAATGATCTCGGCATATTCAATCTCTTGAACGATGAGCACGATTCGCGAGCGGTGATCCGTCGATGGCCACTTTGCAAGCCGTTTCAATGGATGGAAGATTTGCTGTACACCATGAATAACAATGGGCTGATCTGGATGTTCGACCACCCGCACTATTCCCTTCACTCGCAGCAGGTTTTCCCCCCTCACCGACGCAATGAGTTCCAACCAATAGGCGAGGCGTTCCTGTTCAACTGGCTGATCCAGAATCAGGAAGTGAGACTGAACCTTGCCTTCGTGGTAGCTCTCACCGCCTCGCCTCTGGGCTTGCTCCATGTAAGCGTCAACATCGAGCACGTCGTGCCGTGTAGTGCAGTCTTCGTGCCCTAGCACATCCGCCGCATCTACATGCCCATTGATAACCCACTTGAAATCAGCCGCAGGATTTATGCCCCGCAACCTGGCCTCCAGTGCTGCAATAGCTTGACCAGACGCCAGATCGGTTTTGGTCAACAGCAACCGATCCACCAGAGTTACCTGCGCGACAGCCTCAACGTGCCGATCAAGGGTACTTGCACCATTAACCGCATCCACTGTAGTGACAACCTGTTGGAGGCGATAACGCTGAATGATCTCGGGATCGATCATAAAGGTCTGCAACACCGGTACCGGATCCGCGAGCCCCGTGGTTTCAATGGCTACACGAGCGAACGGCGAGAGTTCTCCGCTTTCCCGCCGGTCGTGCAGGTCCACCAAGGTGTCAACCAAATCACCACGTATAGTGCAGCACACGCATCCGCTCTGCAGCAATCGCAGGTTCTCACTCACCTGTTCGACAAGGAGATGATCAATTCCAATTTCTCCAAACTCATTAATGATTACCGCCGTGTCGGCGAGCTCAGGCAATTCCAGCATACGATTCAGCGTCGTAGTTTTTCCACTGCCAAGAAATCCGGTTAAAAGTGTGACCGGCAGCCGGGTATCGCCCACATCGTTCATACTTGGGCCTCATACACCCGATTGCCGGCGAAATATGTCTGCAGGACTTGGGTCTGTGCCAATTGGTCGACCTTGGATCTCAAACAGGTTACGATCAAGCACAATGAAATCGGCGGACTTACCCACTTCCAGTGAGCCGGTTTCATCGCCGAGGCCCATCGCCGTAGCAGGACCAATGGTGTAGGCACGCAACGCGGTGGGCAGGTCCAATCCCTGCTCAGGCCACATTTCTCCAAGGAACGCTCCACTTGGATCACGTCGAGTGATGATGGCTTGCAGGCTGATCCACGGGCTCGGATCAGGCACCACCGGCCAATCCGAGCCAACGGCGAGCAAAACCCCAGCTTCATCCATGGAGCGATTCGGATAAGACCGCGTGACGCGCTCTTCGGGCAATACCGCGTTGAGCTGGTCAACAATCACCCCAGGGCACCAGAGTATCGGCGAAAGGTCAGCAACGATGTTCAGCTCTTTGAAGCGCGCGATGTCACTGTCGTGCAAGTAACCAGCATGGGCGATCTGATGCTGGCGATTGCCACCGTTGAAGGTGCGCACCACTTCAAAGGCATCCAGTGCTACGCGTACCGAACCATCGCCGGTGCAATGGATCTTCAGACTGACATCAGCCTGTTCGCATTCAGCTATCACTCGCGCCAACTGTGGCACTGTCAGGAAGGTCGCACCGCGGAAGCAGCAGCCGTGCAAAGTATCGGGTAGATAAGGCTCCAACATCGATGCAGTGCGGGTGGTGGGCACGCCATCGAGGAAGATCTTGCCGAATTCAGGACGGAAGTATTCGCTGCGGTAATGGTCACGCAGTTCAAATAACTCCTTTCCCCATTGTTCGGAGGCAAGAGGTCCTCCTTCCAATACAGGCAAGGAGCCGACGACCCAGGCGGTCAATTGTCCGCGATCAGCCACAGTCTTGATCGCGTCCATCATCATCCGCGCGGTCAGAGCATCCTGAAGCCCGGTGACACCTAGAGCATTCATGCGTTTGATAGCATGAACGGCCGCAGCGACGTCGAGTTCCGGCTCTTTTGCCAATGACCGGGACACCGTAGCCTCAGCCAGAGCGGAAGCGGTTTCCAGCAACAAGCCGGTAGCCTCACCGGTTTGCGGATGCCTCGCAATGGTTCCGTTGGGAGGATTGGGAGTGTTGTCGTCAATACCACAAGCCTTCAATCCTGCAAGGTTAAGCCAGCGGTTGTGATGGGAATCATCTCGCAGCATGACCGGACGTCCAGCGGATGCCTCATCTAGACGAAGGCGCGCCTCGTAGGCAGCTGATCAAGCAACGTACTGCCCCAAATACCACCGACGAACCACCGATCCTGCGGACGATCTTTGGCTGCACCGCGAACCGATTCGATGATCTGGTCGAGACTGGCAGTTGGCAGAAAATTCACCTCGTATAGCTCGGCCCGACCTGCAAGGACGAAGTGGCTATGGACGTCCATCCTGCCGGGCATCACCATTTTCCCTTGCAGATCGATCACGCTGGCATCGGCACCTACGGCAGCCCTTGCAGCTTCCTCGCTACCCACCTCAACCAACCGACCGTCTCGCACCGCCAAGGCATCAACCCATGGAGTATCAGCATTCTGACCTTGCCCCCGAGAAACGTATCCCTTAACCCGGCGTCGGGGTTGAGTATCTAAGGTTGTTGCATTTGCCAGTTCTTCTCGTATTGCATCGGGCTTACGTAAAGCAGAGTCGAGT
>NZ_JAFCXH010000018.1:0-129439 GCF_049898225.1 Pseudomonas sp. DSP3-2-3
GCACTCGACTCTGCTTTACGTAAGCCCGATGCAATACGAGAAGAACTGGCAAATGCAACAACCTTAGATACTCAACCCCGACGCCGGGTTAAGGGATACGTTTCTCGGGGGCAAGGTCATACTCCTAGCTCTAGAATTGTTCTCTCGTGCTTTGCAAACACTAAACTGGCGCTTATGCTCCGATCCGATAGGCTCGCTGTCGCTGTTAGAATGCCCCCTTGCCTGAGAGTACTAGGAGTTAAACATGGACGAAATACTGGCAAGTTTGGGGATGGAAATCGACGCCGCTGCAGATAGGGAGGACGTTATTGCGCTCCATTATCTGATAGATAAATGCAAAGAGAACCTCACAGCCGGACCCGAAGGAAATGACTCTCTCATATATTTTTTTGAAGCTAACTGTCACAGTGTGCTGGCCTCACTGCGCGAAGACAAAACTGTATGGAGTTGGAATCAGGCAGATAAGCTTTCTGAAGTTCTCTGTCTGCGCCGAGCTGTGTCAGGTGTCGGGTTTGCAAGTCTCAACAAAGTATTCAAAGCAAAGATCTACACCAACCTTGGAAATGTCCTAAATAGCCTTGGTCGTTTTATTGAAGCAATTAGGTATTGGGACTCAGCACTCAGCGAGATCCCAAATTTTGCTATGGCCTTAGGCAACAAAGGGATAGGACTATTCAATTATGCGCAGTCACTGTATGACTACGGCCACGGAGGGGTGCTGATAGCTGGAGCTGAGAAAAATCTAACCAAGGCACTTTCCCGGAAAGCGTTGTGGGAGAGCGGGGCGGACGCGAACGCTAGGCTTGCCTTTAGCCATTATAAAAAAGCCTCAAACCGCATATTAAAAGGCATCGAATACAACCAAAACTTCAGTCTCGATGGTTACAGTTTAGGGCGATCTCGAGATGAGAAGTTATATCGAAAATGGGCATTGCATAACAAGCTTTTTCTATCCCCTTTAAATGATTTGCATCAGCTTTCAATATCTTCTAGGGACACAATTCATCTCCCTAGTCACAGATATTCACTAGACGAAAAACCACGATTCCCCAATTATTTCAACCTTCTTAAGCAAGAGTATATCAGCGCTAGATATTCGCTGTTTGAGGCCGTTCACGGCAAAGCCAAACACTTTTCAGATAATGAGGCTTTACTGATGAACGGCTACGACGGGGTTTATTTTGGTTATAGAACCGAACAAATCAAAATCGCTTATCGTCTTGGTTATTCTACTTTGGATAAAGTCGCGCTTTTTATAAATGAGTATTTTTCGGTAGGATTAAATCCTAGTCAGGTAAGTTTCAAAAGATTATGGGGTGAAGAGAAAAAGGGTGCTTTTGCATTGCGCGAGATTTTCATAGATCGAGAAAACTGGCCGTTGAGAGGGCTTTACTTTCTGTCTCGTGATTTGTTTGATACTGAGTTCGTCGCAACCGCTCTTCCAGAGGCAGAAAAATTGTCTGATATAAGGAATAAAGCCGAGCATCGATTTTTAAGTTTGCAAGAGTTTGCGTTCGGTGTTGAAAGTACAGAAATACATACATATATAACTGTTGATGAATTTACAAGGCGCACATTGAAAGTTCTGTCAATGGCGCGAGAGTCTTTGATTTATCTCTCACTTGCAATGCACCGCGAAGAGCAGAGGAGACGATCGCTTAAAGGTGATGATGGTATGGTCATGGAGATTCCCTCATCCCCGCTTTAACTCAATGCTGACCTAAAGTCTGTTGACGCGCGATTGCTGAGGCGCATGGCAGATTTAGCGACTTTAATAGCCGGACGGCTTACATATAGCTTTTCTCAGAATTGTTGTGATGTATCGCAAGAATCGGCCCGTTCAAAAAAACTGTGGTAGCCTGAGGTGTCTGAATGAATTAAATGAGGAGAATGGTGATGATAGGTATTGTGGTTGGGTGCAATATACAAGAGGTAGATCAGATAAGGCTTGATTGGTATATAACGGTAGATCGATATCCGAGTGGAATCGGTGTGCCCTCTATAAAATATGTTTTGATAACGCTAAACGGAAAGGCTCGTTTTCTGGGTAAAGTTCAGAGTGTGACAGTTTATCCAAATGAAAGCAGTGATACTCTCCGTTTAGAGCTGTCAGCTTTTGTCTATAGTGACGGTGAAATACCAGGCATGACTGACGGCGCAAACGGGGACATCGCATATATTAATAAAAGCGAAGAGAAAAAGCTTTCGAAGATTTTCGAGGGCGAACACGCGAAGCTTCGGCCCTCAGTAATACCGCTTCATCTCTCCATTGACGATGCGGTCAAAGCCCTGCATCAAAGATACGGTATTGACGAAGCCAAGATAAAAATATCGCTACACAATTGAGGTAGTGATAGATCAGATGACCTGCTTCTGAAGAGAAGTTGTTCTCTTCTTTGGGGCAGGCTTGGCCGCAGACTGAGGAGCGATGCTTAGAAGCCAGCCCGAGCATAACCTGCAGCGTATAGTTCGATTCTGTCTCTCCTACAACGTCCGCCAACCAAGAATGGGGCGCTCTCCTTAAAGCGCTTCCTCCGACTCAGCTAGAAAGACCAGGCATGCACCGGTCATATGTAGCATATAGGCCACCAAATGATCGGGTACAGAGGTGGTCTCAGCTCCTTGGCCATGCCCTGCAAGATTATTCCTACCTGTGGGCACTGCCGACTCGAGCAAGCTCCGGAGCGATGTAAAATGGCTTTGCCAGAACACCGGGATCAGCTGATTATCGAAGCAGATTTTGATCAGGTTGCTTGCTGTCTCCCTACCATTCAAGGTCCAACCTCTCCTCAAGCATATTACTTTCATCATGCTCTCGAAGGACTTGAGACACTCGTTAAGCGCTTCCTTGGCGTTGCCATGGCGATAATGCTCATGTGCGCGCAAAAACTCATCTTGAGGGCCTGCGAAGCCTTGGGCGTTGAGTAGCTGAAGTGCGGGTTTGACGACTTCGGCGTGAAGAAATTGAGAATCTACACGGATGATTTCACCTGCTTCGAACTGATAACCCACAGAGTGTTCTTTGAATCGTGCGTTCAGCTCATGGATAGCCCCGGTTACCAAGCTGTCAGCATCGCGTTGATTCCTGAAGGTGGTTTTCCGTCCAAGTCGGTCAAGAATTTGAAAGGATAGCTCTATCACATCGAGAGCTTTATCAGCCTCAGATACTTCAAGGAAAAAATCGATCAGCTCTTGATGATAAGTATGGGAATGACTGGACCGAGATTTATTCAATGAGAAAACGCCATACTCCCTGGCAAGGGTCTCGCAGATGAACTCCCAAGGTTTCTGTGGTACGTAATCGTTTGGTTTGCCCAGCGTATCCAGCATTATGTGCACAATCTGCACACGCAGGGCGTCAGGCAAAATATCATATTGATAAACATCTGATATCTCACCTCGTAGCCTTTTCTGTCGTTTCGAGAAGATTTCAAACAGAGACATCACGAGGCTCCATGTCAGATTGATGGTCATGATTCGGCTGCTGGCCTCTTTAAGCCCATACTTTCTATCGCCGAATCCTGAGAATAATCGGCTCAAAATAGGCGCTAGCCAGCTTAAAGCCTTCCGCCTGTCTCGAACCTGAGCCAGCGTCTATCAAAGATATCACGGGGGTATATCTGGGGGTATATCTGGGGGTATCACGCCTTACGTAATCTTGTTAGTCCACTGTTTTCAGGTGCTTAGCAGCAGACTTGACATCAGCAAGAAGAACGCAAAAAGCACGATCGCCGCAGCAATCATGCTCACCGTCCTGATTAGGAACTGGAGGCAGTCGGCAGAATTCATCATCCTGGCTCCGACAATTGAGGTCGCGAACAACGCTTACGCCCCTGCCCGTGACATGGTCAAGCATGACGAAGAGCTGTCGGCTCTGTTGCACGTGCAGGACCACCTGCGCACGATCACGCATCGGGAGTCTGGCGCAACATTGAAGGTGGTTGCGGCTGATCAGAACACCGTTGGCGGTAAAAAGGCGGCTGTTGTGCTCGTGGACGAGCTTCATTTGTTCGGCAAAAACCCGCATGCCGCGAACATGCTGCGAGAAGCGACCGGCGGGCTGGCCTCAAGGCCGGAAGGGTTTGTCATTTACCTGACCACCCAATCCGACCAGCCGCCGGCGGGTGTGTTTCGTGAAAAGCTGCAGTACGCCCGGGGCGTTCGCGACGGCACAATCATCGATCCTAATTTCCTGCCGGTGATCTACGAGTTTCCCCAGCGCATCCTGGATGCCAAGGAGCACCGAAACCCGGAAAACTTCTACATCACCAACCCCAACATGGGGTACTCGGTGAGTGAGAAGTTTCTCATCCGGGAAATGAAAAAAGCCGAGGAGGCCGGTGAAGCGGAAGTGCTGGGCTTTATGTCCAAGCATCTGAACGTCGAGATCGGCCTGGCGTTACGCTCGGACCGATGGGCTGGCGCGGATTTTTGGGCAGCGGCAGCGGTCCCCGTACTGACACTCGACATGCTCATCGCGATGTCGGAGGTCATAGACGTCGGTATCGATGGCGGCGGCCTAGATGACTTGTTGGGGTTCGCAGCTGTTGGCCGCGACAAGCGAACTCGTGATTGGCTGGTCTGGACGCATGCCTGGGCGCACCCCTCAGTGCTCGAGCGCCGCAAGTCCGAAGCGCCGCGGTTCCACGATTTCGAAAAAGATGGCGACTTGACGTTGTCCATCCGCATTGGCGACGACGTTGCAGATGTTGCCGACCTTGTCGAACAGATCGAGGCTTCGGGCCTGCTCGACAAGGTCGGTGTTGACCCGGTGGGTATCGGCGCGATTTACGACGCCATGATCGAGCGGGAGATCCCTGCAGAAAAAATCGTTGCGATCAGTCAGGGCTGGAAACTTGGCGGGGCGATCAAAACTGCCGAACGAAAACTGGCTGAGGGCGGAATGAAACACGCCGGGCGCCCGATGATGGCCTGGTGTGTTGGCAACGCTAAAGTCGAGCCTCGGGCCAACTCCATACTGATCACCAAGCAAGCCAGCGGGTCGGCCAAGATCGATCCATTGATGGCCCTATTCAACGCAGTGACCCTGATTTCCTTGAACCCCGAAGGCCGGGGGAATGACGACTTCATGGCCGCCATTCGGAATCCAATCATCGTATGAACCCACTGCTCATTTTTATCCTGACGGCCTTGGCGGGGTTTGCCCTGGCAACAGCCGGCGTGCACGTCCTGTTCGGCTTGGGCTGGGCATTATTGGCGGGGGCTGCCTCGTTGCTTCTCATTGCTGGGTTTTTGCGCAAGGGGCTAACCGGTGACTAGATCCTTATCGGCGGTGGTAGGCCGCGCCGCAAGAAAGCCCAGCGCTTCGCTTGGCGGATGGTTCGGGAAGTCCATCAAGCTGAGTGATGGCGGTTTCTGGAGCCAGTTTCTCGGAGGTCAGTCCAGCTCGGGCAAGACAGTCAACGTCGACAACGCGATGCAGCTTTCGGCGGTTTGGTCTTGCGTGAGGATCATTTCGACGTCGGTCGCTGGTCTTCCCCTGGGTGTCTATCGGCGGGAAGCCGATGGGGGCCGCAGGGATGCTCGTGATTTCGGTCTGTACGACGTGATCCACAACAGCCCCAACGAAGACATGACCGCGTTTCAGTTTTGGCAGGCTATGGTGGCGGCGATGCTGCTGCGCGGAAACGCCTTTGCGGAAATTCTGCGTATCGGTTCTCGCATCGTTGCCTTGGATTTTCTCCTGCCCTCTCGTGTGGATCTGGATGTTGACGACGACGGACGAATCACTTACTGGTACCGCCCTCGGAAGGGTGCTCGGCGTCAGATCGAGCGGCAGAACATGTTGCACATTCCGGCATTTAGCCTTGATGGGCGGGTAGGCCTCTCAGCCATCCGTTACGGCGCAGATGTCTTCGGCGCTGCAATGTCCGCGGACGATGCCGCCAATGGCACGTTCAAGAACGGACTGCTGCCAGCCGTGGCTTTCAAGGTTGACCGGATACTCAAGCCGGAACAGCGGGATGAATTTCGCGAGTACGTGAAGCAGATATCGGGCGCGTTAAACGCAGGCCGCTCTCCGGTGCTTGAGCAGGGTATTTCGCCCGAGTCCATCGGGATTAATCCAGTGGATGCGCAGTTGCTCGAATCGAGGGGCTACAGCATTGAAGAGGTGTGCCGCTGGTTCGGCGTGCCCCCTTGGATGGTGGGTAAAACTGACGCCGGTAGCAACTGGGGAACCGGTTTAGAACAGCAGATGATTGCGTTTCTGACATTCAGTATCAGCTCCATTACCAACCAGATTCAGCAGTGCGTGAACAAACGGTTATTAACGCCGGTGGAGCGGCAGACCTATTACTCGGAATTTTCCTTGGAAGCATTTCTCAAGGCTGATAGCGCGGGCCGATCGGCTTGGTACAGCCAAATGACCCAAAACGGGATCATGACTCGGGATGAATGCCGGGTTAAAGAAAACCTACCTCGTCACGGCGGAAACGCCGCGGTACTCACCGTGCAGACCAACTTGGCCCCGATCGATCAGCTGGGCAAGTCCACGGATAGCCAGGCCGCGCAGGCCGCTTTAAAAAACTGGCTTGGCCAGAACCAGGAGTGACCATGCAGCTAAATATCAAGGCCGGCAGCTTTCGTTGTGAGCTGAGCCCTCGTGCGCTCGATATGTGGAACCCGGACCTTCGTGCTGCACTGGAATCCGGCACTGATACCATCACCATGTACGGCATCATCGGTGAAGACTGGTACGGGGACGGGGTTACGCTCAAGCGCGTTGACGCCGCCTTGCGGGCGATTGGCGACAAACCGGTCACGGTCTACATCAACTCCCCGGGCGGCGACATGTTCGAGGGCATCGCTATCTACAACCGCCTGCTCGAGCACTCGCAAGAAATCACTACCAAGGTGCTTGGCCTGGCTGCTTCGGCTGCTTCAGTCATCGCAATGGCCGGCACCAAGCGGGAAGTAGCCAAAACTGCGTTCCTCATGATTCACAACTGCTGGACCTACTACGCCGGGAACCGGCATGCGATTCGCGAACTGGCTGACACCATGGAAGAGTTCGACCGGGCGATGATCAGCTTGTATTCCGATACTAGCGGGCAAGACGAAAAAGCCGTGGAGAAGATGCTGGACGCTGAGACCTACATGAACGGCTCCAACGCCGTCGAGAAGGGATTCGCCACCGGCCTGATCTCAGCGGCTGAGGTCGAGCAAGCGCCAAGCGAAGATAACTCGCAAACCCAGTCGGCCCGCAAGTTGGACGCCGCTTTGGCAAAGTCCGGTATGCCGCGCAGCGAACGTCGCAAACTCATTTCTGAAATCAAGACCGGCACGTCTAGCGCTGCCGGCGGCGACACGCTTCGCGCTGTCGTGCCGGGCATGCCCAGCGCTGCCCTTGATGTATCCGCGTTTGAAGAAACCGCAAATCAGGCGTCCGCGCTCCGGGGACTCTTCCCTAACCGCTGATTGACTGAAACAGCAATCGACTACCAACCGCCCGAGAGGCGGTTTTTTCATTTCTGAAAGGACCACACCATGCCAGCTCCTGATTACGCACAAATCGAAGCTTCCCAGAAGCAAACCCAGGCCGACCTGAAAGCCGTCGGCGATCAGATCAAAACTTACGCCGAGCGCACGGAGAAGGAAATCAAGGCTTCCGGCGAAATGCAGGCTGAAACTCGTGGCAAGGTGGACGAACTGCTCATGAAGCAGGGTGAACTCCAGGCCCGTATGCAGGATGCTGAGCAGAAGCTGGTGAACGCTGGCAAGCAGCATGAGCCGAGCGTGCAGCACTCCGCTGGCGACCTGGTCGCGACAAAGATGGCCGAGGAGGGCGTGACCAGCTCTTTCCGTGGCTCGCGTCGCGTTGAGGTGCCTCGCGCCGCGATCACATCGGTACCTACCTCGGGCGGCGCACTGGTCCAGACTGAGCGCGTCGGCGTAATTCTCGCTCCGCAGCGTCGCCTGACCATCCGTGACTTGGTCGCGCCGGGCACCACGGGCAGTAACGCCGTGGAGTACGTGCGTGAAACTGGCTTCACCAACAATGCAGCGATCGTAGGTGAAGGCCTGGCCAAGCCCTACAGCGAACTCACCTTCGCGCTTGAAAACGCGAACGTGCGCACCATCGCGCATCTTTTCAAGGGCAGCCGCCAGATCCTCGATGATGCAGCAGCACTGCAAAGCTACATCGACGCTCGTGCTCGCTACGGCCTGTTGCTGGCTGAGGAAGCTCAGCTGCTTTATGGCAACGGCACTGGTAACAACCTGAAAGGCATCATCCCACAGGCCCAGGCATACGCGCCGCCGGCGGGCATCGTGGTCGAAGCCGAGCAACGCATCGACCGCATTCGCCTGGCGCTGCTGCAGGCCATGCTCGCTGAGTTCCCGTCGACGGGCATCGTCCTCAACCCGATCGACTGGGCGGCCATTGAACTGCTGAAGGACGGCGAAGGCCGCTACATCATCGGCAAGCCTCAGGAGGGCACCGCTCCACGTTTGTGGAATCTGCCGGTTGTGGAGACGCAGGCCATCGTTCAGGACCAGTTCCTGGTTGGCGCGTTCAGCCTGGCCGCGCAGATCTACGACCGCATGGGCATCGAAGTGTTGGTCTCCACCGAGAACGACAAGGACTTCGAGAACAACATGGTGTCGATTCGTGCGGAAGAGCGCTTAGCGTTCGCTGTGTATCGGCCGGAAGCCTTTGTCACCGGTGATTTGACTGCCGTCTAACCCATCGCAAGCAGAGCGCCGCCTCCGGGCGGCCTCACTGATTCAGGAGATACAACCATGGCACGTACGACCGCAATCGATCCGGCCAATACGGCTTCTGCGACAGCGCCAACCGGCACTACTGCGCCGGTCGCTCAAGCTGACGGTGTTACCGGCACTGCTCTAGTTGGTCAGCAGTCTGCAGGCGCAGCGCCTTCCACCACCGGTACTGATGGAGCCGCTGCAACGATTACGACCAGCAAAAACCCTTCCTCCGGTGTACAGGCAGATACAGATATCGCCGTGGACGAAAAGGGCGAACTCATGATCTACCCGCTGCGCAGTTATCTGGACGGCAAGGAAGTGCGCCGCGCCGGTGGTTCTGGTTACAAATCGCCGAAACATGATGCCGTATCGCTCATCGCGGCGGGCCTGGCCACTGACAAAAAACCGAAGGCCTGACATGAGCGCGATCAGCACGGATGAAGCGATGCAGCATGTTCGCGCTGACGACGACGATCGTAGTCATGTCGAATTGCTGCTGGCGGCTGCCGAAGATAGCGCTTCCCAGTTCCTGAACCGTCGCTTTTATGCGGACGAGGCGCTACTCGCTACAGCAGTTCTGGATGGGTCGGGCGGCGCGGATCCTATCCTGATCAACCCCTCAGTCCGGGCGGCATGCCTGCTGATTCTAGGCAGTCTGTATGCCAATCGTGAAGACGTCGTGGTCGGCGTTAGCTCAAGCGAACTTCCAATGGGATCGCGCGCCCTTTTAACGCCTTACCGCGTGGGCTGGGGGGTCTGATGAGAGCTGGTCCGCTTCGACATCACTGCACAGTGCAGCATGCTACACAGGTACCAGATGGTTTCGGTGGCTATAAAGAGGCCTGGGCAGAACTGAGAAAGGTCTGGGCTGAGATCACCATGCCCACGGGCCATACCGCAGCGGTTGCTCAGCAACTGGACAGCCTGGTGACCGCCGAAATTCGCGTCCGGCCTGCCGCCCAGTTGGTGGCAGGTGTTCGCATAGTGCACGGCGGTACGACCTACTTGGTCGATGCAGCGCTTTTCGACAATGAGCGCTCAATGCTTCGACTGCTCTGCTCCAACGTTCCACATCCCTGAGGTAATCACCATGAAAGTACGAGCATTGTCGCGAATCTCTGGCCCGATGGACGTAAAAGATCCTGGCGAAGAATTTGTTGTGGACGCTGCCACCGGCGCCGATCTGATCGGACGCCGTGCGGTGGAGGAGGTTGCTCTTGCTGTAGTCGAGCTAGCTGCCGATGCTTTGGCTCCAACAATCCGCAAGAAGACGGTCTGATCATGGCCCGGCGCTCGGGCGTGCAGGGTGACTTCAAATTGCGCGGGCTCCTGCGCCGGATCGGCAACCAAATTGAAAGCGATTTGCGACCAGCGATGGTCCAGGCGGCTAATTTGGTGCTCCAAACTCAGACATTCCTGATTCGGCGTGACACCGGTGATGCTGGGGATGCGCTGACAGCGTTCGTCTCGAAGAGCGGGCTTGACGCGGAGATCGGCCTACGTGGGAAAAAGGACAACCGCCGCTACTTTTACACCAAGTTCCTTGAATACGGGACGAAGGGCTACACCCGCGGTGAAACGTCCGTTCCGGCGCGCCCGTCGCATCCGTGGCTTCGTCCATCTTATGACCTGAATCGCGAGCAGATCATCCAGCTGATCCAGCGCGCAGTTGCCAGCACGCTCAAAAAAGCGGCGGAGACAAAATGAGCGACCCAAGTTTGGCGCTGCAAAAAGCGCTATTCGACAAACTGACAGCGAGCCTCACCGTGCCGGTGTTCGATTCCGTGCTGGCTGGTACCGCTTACCCCTATGTCACGCTGGATTACGAAACTGCCGACAACGCATCGCCAATTTCAGGCAAAAAGCGTGAAAACCGGTTGTTCTACCTCAGCGTCTGGTCGACCTACAAAGGCCAAGCCGAAGTGAAACGCATCAACAGCGAAATTTCTGCCGCTCTGGACGAGATCAAGCTGCCGCTGAGCACAGGCAACGCCGTATCGGTCCGTGTCATCCGCACAGAAGCAACCCGCGATCAGGGCGGCGTCACCTTCATGGGATCCGTCACGCTCCGCATCATCACCCAGCACTAATTTCCGCCAATCCGGCCGCGCTGCGGCTATATCACCTGTCCTCAGGAGGACTACCCATGCCTGTTAATACCGCTGCCGGTACGCGACTTTCCATTGGTCCGCGTCTCTCGGCAAAACTTCCGGCTCTGGATTCCGCCGCTATCACGCTGCTGGCCGCCATCACTTACGTTGAAGTGGGCGAACTGGAAAACATCGGCGATTACGGCGACGAAGTTGGCGATGTGACGTTTTCGGCCCTGGCTGACTCCCGTACCCGCCACTTGAAAGGCCTGGCTGACGCCGGTTCGGTTGAGCTCGCCATCGGCTTTGACGCTGGTGACGCTGGCCAGCTGGCTCTGGTCGCTGCTCAGAAAGATCGCTCCCAGTTCGATTACCCGGTGAAAGTTGAGTACGTCGACGGCCTGGTCGACTACTTCGCCGTCAAGGTCATGAGCTCCCGCAAAGGCGTGGGCGGTGCCGAAGACGTGATCAAGCGCAACGTGACCGTGGGTATCAACTCCGGGATTTACGAAGTGCCTGTCGCGCCTTGATCCGCTGATCGCTTCACTGCGCGGCCGTTCGGCTGCGCAGCGTTTCCTCCCTTCTTAATTTCAGGAATACCTCACCATGTCCAAGACCAACTACGGCACCGTTGACGTTGAAGTCGGCACCGAAATTTACACCCTGAGCTTCAACCTGAAGGCGGTGCGCGCCATTGAGCGTTTCTTCGGCGGCATTTCTCCAGCCTTGCAGGAACTGCAAAAGCTGCAACTGGGTGCCGCAGCACGAGTCATCATCGCTGGCGCAAACCTGACGCTGAAGCCGAAGGAAGTCGAAGCTCTGGAAGAAGAAATCTACGACTTCGGCATCGGTGAGGTGACGCCTTCCCTGATCAACTATGTTGTGGCGCTGCTCAACCCGGCCGCGAAGAGCGCAGAAGACCTCGCCGCTGCGGCTGTTGAGGCGTCGACGAAAGCCCCAAAAAAGTAAAGTCTGACCCCAATCGCAGCTATGTCGATGAGGTTTACGGCATGGCTACCGGCTGGTTGGGCTGGCCCGACAGCGAAGCATGGACGGCCTCGGTGCCATCGATCTTCCTGGCATGGGAAGCGAAAAAAGTCTTTCTCGAAATGACCAACCCCAACGGACCACCGAAGAAGAAGCCGAGCAAGGAAATGGCCGCCAAAGAGGCACGCATGGGTTTCCGGGCGGCTGCAATGAATCGACCGCAAGACAACGCGGCGTCTCAATGATGCTGCGAACAAATTTGTGATCAACCGCCCATTGAGGCGGTTTTTTTTCGCCTGGAGAAACGTGTATGTCAGGTCAAGAAGTCCAGGGGATGCTGATCCGACTTGAAGCCACGACGGCGCAGCTCCGCCAAGAGATGGACAAGGCCGACGCATCGGTTACCAAGGCGACCGGGCGGATTGACAGCCAGCTCAGCAAAGTCGACTCGGCTTTCGACCGCGTAGGGAAAAGCGCGCAAACCGCATCAAACGTGCTGAAAAGCGCTTTCGCACTGGCGGTAGGCGGTTCCGGCGCTGGCGCTCTGCTGGCGCAGGCTGAAGCCTACACAACCGTTGCCAACCGGCTGAAGCTGGTTACGTCGAGCAGCGCTGAGTTCACAGCTGCTCAGAATGCCGTATTCGCTATCGCGCAGAGGTCCGGACAGCCACTTGGCGCCACTGCTGAACTGTATCAGCGGATCGCCCAGAACCAGGACGCGCTGAAGCTGAGCGGGAAGGGTGTTGCCGGAATCGTTGAAACCATCAGCAAAACGATGGTGATCAGCGGCGCTTCTGCCGAGTCGGCAAACGCGGCACTGATTCAGTTGGGCCAGGCTTTCGCTTCCGGCACTTTGCGCGGCGAAGAACTGAATTCTGTGATGGAGCAGGCGCCGGCGCTCAGCCAGGCGATTGCCAAAGGCATGGGCGTATCTGTGGGCGCTCTTCGCGCATTGGGCGCTGAAGGCAAGCTGACTGCTGACTCTGTCGTGAAGGCTTTGCAGGCTCAGCAGGGAGCCGTCGATGCACTGTTCGGCAAAATGCAAAGCACGGTCGGGACTGCACTTACCCGTATTCAAACATCTTTCACCAAGATCATTGGCGAGGCTGATGCGTTCAGCGGCACCACCTCCTCGATGGCCGACTCGATCAACAACGTGTCGAAGGCGCTGAACGCCATAAATGTTCCTGCAGCAATGGCCGCCCTTGAGGAGCACGGTAGAACTTTGGCCGAGATCTTGGGGGTTGTCCTGATTGCCGCGCTGGGTCGTGTTGCGGCTGGTTTTGCCGAGGCTGGAGTCAAAGCTGCCGGGAACATCGTCACATGGGTACAGCTGACCGCCGTCACTCGCGCCGCTGCCGCAGCCAAGATCGAAGAAACGGCCGCCTCAGCCTCGCTTTCTGCCGCTCACGTGGCCGAGGCCGCAGGTAATGTTGCTGTCGCACGCGCCACGGAAGAAGGCACGATAGCGAAGCTGCGCCTGCTTCAAGGCCAGCGCGATCAGTTGGCATACACCGCCGCGCTTTCTGTCGGAACCGCCGAACAGGCGATGTACACGAAAGCGCTGGCGGCGACCGATCTGGAGCTTGCAGCGGCAAAACGTGCCGCTCAGGTTTCGTCGGTCCAGCTGGGCACGGCGCTCAACGTCGAATCGGCTGCGATGGCCAAGGACACTGCGGCAACTCAGGCAGCCACGGCCGCGAAAGCGGAGTTCGCCGCGATTTCTTCCACTGCTGGCCGCGCCGGTGGCGCTTTGCTTGGAATGCTGGGCGGTCCGGTTGGGCTGCTCTTTACTGTAGCCGCGCTAGGTGCCAGCTACCTGGCGCTGAGCAGCCACACCGATACAGCCACCAATGCGTTGATTGACCAGAACGCTACCGTTGACCAGTCGATCCAGAAATTCAACGAACTGGGCGCCTCGCAGCGCCGGTTCCAATCCATAAAATGGGCAGAAGAGCAGATCACCGCCACTGAATCGGCGTCGGCTTCGCTCAACAAATATTCCGCAGATGGCGCTGAAGCTTTCTTGCAGATTGGCTATGACGCCAACCATTACCGCGCCAAATTCGGCGAGATGATCGAAGAAGTCCGCAAGGGTCAGCGCACCCTGGACAGCGTCACCGAGTGGGCAAGGAAAGATGCCGGCTTGACCGACGACAAGATCAAAAAACTTGCTGAATCGTCGAGCGCCTACGAAGAAACGTCCAAAAAGGCGGGCGACCTCGGGAAGATTTTGGCCACCGTTAACACGGCCAACGTCGCCGCTACTTCCAGCACCGAACGGCTTACAGTCGCGCAGCAAGCCTCAGGCCAAAGCGATGCCAGCAAAGCCGCCTGGGATAAATACATTGAGCAGCTGACCAAGACTCGCGATTTGCTCGGCGCGAACGCTGCCGCTGAAGCCGCTTACACCGTTGCTAAGATGGGGGCCACGCCTGCCCAGGCCGCTCAGGCAAAACTGATTGCCGACCAGACGGACACGCTGAAGAAATATCAGGAAGCGATCAAGGAAGGTAATAAGGTCGAGCAGGCATCGCTCAAGCTCAAGTTGGTTGCCTTGTACGCAGCGGAAGACGCAACAGCCCAGACCGCAGCTGCACAGAAAACGTCACTCGACGAGGCGGCAAAGGCCACCGAAAACAGCGCTACACGGCAGGTTGCGGCGCTGCAACGGATTATCGACCAAACCGTTCGGGTGGCGACCGGCACTGATATGCCGCGTCAAAATCTTTCGGGCTACGGCTTGCTCACCAATGGCGGGACCGCTCCTACTCCGCCATCTGCGCCAGTAGTGACCAAGGCATCGCCGGTGGATCGTGCAACCGCCGCCATCGCTCAGCTCGACGCGACCACTGAAGCGAATAAGCGCGTGGACAAAGCCGCAAATGCTGCGGCGACCGCGCTTAAGAATCAGGCTAAAGCACTCGACGACTTGTTGGCCAAGTCCGGTATCTCGACCCAGTCCGCCAATGAAATGGCAGCTGCATATCTATCCGGCGCTGATAACGTTCGCGCGATCACCATCCAGCAGCAGATCGAAGAGGAATTGCTCAAAACTGGCGCGGGCGCTCGCAACAAAGTCACCGCTGCAATCAATGCGCTGCACGATGCCGAGGACCGCCGCGACGTTTCAAAAAACATCAAGGAACTGAAGACTGAAGTCGACGGGATACTGAAACAGGCGACCGCCACGCTTCAGGGCAAGGATGCACTTGAGACCTACAACATCGAGAAGTCGGTGACCGTAGCGCTGGCGGGCAAGAACATCGCGGTGGGCAGCGAAGAGTACAAGCTGTTGGTGGCCACTACCAAAGCTCAGCTCGACGCCAATAAGGCGCTCGAACAGGCTGGTCAGGTAGAGGGGATTGTTGACCGCCTGAGTCCACAGACCAAACTCCTGAAAGATTTCACCGCCGAACAGGATGCGCTCAACGCCGCCATTGCTCGCTACCCGGCGAACGCTGCGCTGTATCAAGACGCGTTAGCCAAGCTCGGCAACGAGTACCAGGTCAACCAGAGCAAGGCGACGATCTGGGGCCAGATGACCGAAGGCGCAGTGGATCGCATCGACAGTGTGTTTGCTGATGCCTGGGCAAATATCGGCGATGGTGCAGGGGATTTGCTCGACAAGCTGGAAAAGGGTTTCAAGCAGACCCTTGGCGAAATTGCTCACATGCTCACCACCAAGCCGCTGCTGGCGTCGATCAGCAACTGGCTGACCGGCACAGATAACGGGCAGGGCTTGTCCTCGGTTTGGGGGAAATTGCTCGGCACAGTTGGCGGATCATCGTCCGGGTCTGGCAGCTCGGGCGGCATGGGCACCATGATTGACCTCGGCAAAAACCTGTACTCCGCCTGGAACGCCATCACTGGCGTGGGCTCCTCGATTGCCTCGGGTTATGCAACTGGCGGCGTAAGCGGTGCCGTATCTGGCGGCGTCGGCTACTACGGCAACATGATCAACGGCTTGAGCAGCACGCTGTCGAGTGGCTTTACCTCACTCGTAAACACAATTACCGGAACTGCGGCCGCGCAGACCCTGGCAACGATTGGCGCCGAAGGTGTTACGACATCTGTACTTTCTGGTGCCGTTGCCGAGGGCGCTACAGCTATCGGGGCTCAATTCACTACGGGCGTGGCTACCACTACGGCAGCCACCTACGCGGCTGCCGAGGCGGGCGCGGCTGCTACGGCTGCAAGCCTAAGCGGACAGGCTGCGGCGGCCCTGAGCAGTGCAGCCGCCATGTGGCCACTCGCCGTGATCATGGGCATGTACCAGAGTGGCAAGCTGTACGACGCTGGCGTCCGTCCGGATGCTGGCGAAGTTCGCGACAGCGCAGGAAGCACTGCTCTGGGCAACATCGCCATGACGCCTGGTGTGCTTCAGGCAGGCTTTCTGGAGGGCGTCGACAAAGTTCTTGGCAAGGTGGTTGGTGGCAAATGGGCGGCAATCCTCAGCGGCTCAACCTTCCATCAGATGGTGTGGACTGCTGTCGGTAGCAAGCTGTTCGGCAGTGGTTACGAAACCAAAGACACCGGGATTCAACTCGGCGTTGAGAATGGAGAATTCGACGCCAAGAAATATACCAAGCAGAAGAAAAAGGGCGGGTTGATCTCGGGCAGCAGTAAAACCCGTTTTCTCATCGACGAACTTGATGATGAAACCCTTGGAACGCTTGGGTCAAAGTACAACGATGTTGTCTTAAGTGCTGGCGGCCTGTTCACGGCGCTGGGTGTCAAGCTGAATGATTCGGTGCTCGACGGCCTGAACATGGCGTCACGCAACATCAGCACCAAGGACGCCACGCCTGAATGGATCCAGGAGCAGCTCGATTTCTTCTTCGCCCAACTGGGTGACGCGGCGGTTGTCTCGATCTCCAAGGCCACTGACGCGGGCTTGAGCGGTTTCAGCTACGTCGGCTTGCAGGCGTTCGTGAAGAACCTGCAGGACGTGAACGGCATTCTGGCTCATCTGGATGTCGGTCTGTACGACATGAGCGTATCCGGCGGCTTCATGGCTGAGCAGTTGTCGCTGTGGGCTGGCGGCATCGAAGCCCTGTCGACGGCTGGCGCTGCTTACTACGACGCTTTCTTCACCGATATAGAAAAAAGCAACGACACGCTTTCGGATGTGCGTAACGCATTCGGCGCGCTGGACATTGCTCTGCCCGATAGCGCCAAAGGGTTCCGGGAAATGGTGTCCGGCATCGACAAGACGACCGAGTCCGGCCGTCAACTGTTGCTGACCGTGCTCAACATGAGCAGCGCTGCCGATGCGGCTTACAAGATCATAGAAGCGCGCCAAGCCACGTACTTCACCGGCTTTTACAGCGAGTCGGAAAACGCTGCTCGCTCACTGGTGGCTGTCACCCAGGAATTTAAGGACGTCAGCATAGCTCTGCCAGAGACCCGGGCGGCTTATCGCGAAATGGTTGAAGCGGCGAAAAAAGATTCATCGGCGGCCGGTCAGGCTTTGTACGAAACGCTGATGAGCCTCAATGGCGAAGCGGCCAGTGCCTACGACATCCTTGAAACAAAGGCGAAAAGCGCCGCCGAGGCAACGAAGGCTCTGGCCGACACTCTGTCGAGCAACGTTTCTGCCGCCATGAGCGCCGTTGAACGTGCGGTATCTGCTGAGCAAAAAGCGCTGACCGCGAGTTATAACGCTCGGGCAACGTCGCTGAACGACATGCTGCAAACCGCTCAGACCCGTGTTTCTGATCTGACCTCCGTCAGCGATTCGCTCGAATCCGCGCTGAAGTCCTTGAATGGCACTTCTGCGGATGCGGTGAAAATGCTGCGGGCGCAGGCACTGGCCACGCTTCAAAGCGCGCTGGCAACTGTTCGTGCGGGTGGTTCGCTGGCGGGCATGATCGGGTTGGATGATGCGCTCGACGTGGTCAATGCCAACACCACCGACCTTTACTCGTCCATGGATGACTTCGCGCGGGATCAGGGCCGTACGGCGAACGTTGTGGCAGAGCTGAGCGCTGTAAATGGCGTGCAGCTCACCACTGAACAGCAACTGCTTAAAACGGTTCAGGCCCAGATATCTGACGCCAAGCTTGAATATGACGCCGAAATGGCTCGAATCGATGCGCAACTCGATCTCGCTCAGGCCCAGGTGGACAAGCTCAACGGCATCGACACATCCGTGCTTTCAGTCAAGGACGCCATTGCGGGTCTGGGCGCGGCAATCGCTGCCGCCATGGCGGCCACTGCTCCGACCGCCGGCGCTGCCTCGGGGTACACCGGCAGCGGAGGCGCGCCAAGTGTTTCCGATCTGAACTCTGTCTACAACAGCGTGCTTGGCCGAGACGTCGACCCTACCGGGGCTGCGTACTGGGCGGCGCAACTGGGTAGCGGCGCGGTTACTCCCGCCGGTCTGCCTGCTGCGATCAAAGCTGATGCTGCGAAAAATGGCGAGATCCCGGCGTATGCCACGGGCGGAATGATCTCCGGGCCTGGCACCGGAACCAGCGACAGCATTCTGGCTCGCCTCTCGGCGGGTGAGTTCGTGATGAATGCCGCTGCTGTTCGCGCCTATGGCCCAGGCCTGCTGGCGCAGATGAACGCCCTGCAGTTGCCGAGCTTTGCCGATGGCGGCGCGCCTGAGCTGCGCTATGAAAGCCCGACTCCCTACAGCACCTCGAGCTCTTCGTCCTCGGATGAGGAGGGCGGCAGCCGTGAGGAGATCTTGGCCGCCCTGAACGCCCTGACTGCCGAGGTCAAGGAAATGAAGCCGTACCTGCGCCAAACCACCCTAAACACTGGCCGCGCCGAAACCCACCTCGACGCCATCCGGACCGTTGGCATCAAAGCTATGGAGTAGTGAATGGACGTTATTGATCAGGTGGATATCACCCCGGCGATGCTGGTGACAAACGTTCCGCTGACTGAGCCGGGGGCAACTGATTGGGTTGCGGGTAGTTACGCGCTGGGCGTGAAAACCATCAGGAATCGGCACCTGTGGGAGTCGCTTGCGGCTGCCAACACGGCCACACCCGGGGCCGAAACGACGACGCCGCTGAAATGGCTGGACCTGGGCGCGATCAATGCGATGCGGATGTTCGACAAGGGCGCGGCGGTCCTGAAAGGGGAGGCTGGCGCCCAGCAGCGCGTTTACAAGATCGGGACCACGACCACTAACCCCACAAAGATTGATTTCACGATCACGCCCGGACAGGTCGTCAGTGCCATCGCATTGTTCGGCCTGGTTGGTTATCAGGCGACTGTTACCGTCACCGATCCTATCGATGGCGTGGTTCGCACGACAACCATCAGCCTGGTGGATGCCTCTGCCAACGGCATGTGGGAATGGCTGTTCAAGCCTATCCGCCGGAAAACAACGTTCGCAATTCTGGATCTACCGGCTTACGGGACGGCCAGCATTCGCGTCGTGATCGATGCCGATGTGGGCGGCGTGGCCAGTTGCTCGATGGCGTCCATGGGACCGCTCACCAACGTGGGAGAAACGATCTTTGGCACGACAACTGGCATCACCGATTACTCGACCCGCGAAATCGACGACTTCGGCAACGAAAGCATGATCGAGCGCGGTTTCCGGGATCGGGTGCAGTTCGATGTTCGCATCGTCACCGATGACGTCTCGTACCAGAAATCATTCCTGAGCCGGCTGCGTGCGAAAGGGGCCGTGTTTATTGGCGATCCAGCGCGACAAGAAACAATCATCTTCGGTCGTTACCGCGACCTTCAAATCATTATCAGCAATCCGGCGGTGTCGGAATGCGCCCTTGATGTTGGGAGTCTTATCTAATGGCTACTGTCGGCCCAGTTGTTGACCAACTACCAACGGCACCGAACCGGGGTATGTCGTCGGCCCAATACCCGATCATTGCAGATGCCTGGGCGGCCAAGATCGGGCCGTGGACGACGCAGGTCAACGCGCTAACCACTTGGATGGGCGGCATCGTTGACGCTACCTTTACGGCCCGTGACGCAGCGGCAGCCAGTGCGCAAGCGGCTTCCAGCTCCGCCATACAAGCGGGTCTGAAAGTCACGGCCGCAGCTGAGCAGGTCGCGCTGGCCAACACAGCAAGACAGGGTGCCGAAGCTGCGGCGTTGGCGGCCCAAACCTCCGCGCAAGCTGCCGGCGATGCCGCTGGCTTCCCTGCATTCGTTGATGGCCTTGATGTCCTGCAGGTCAAACCGGATAAAACCGGTGTCCAGTGGGGCAAGGTCGGCCAGGCCATCGGCGACGTACTGGAAACCACTCGAACGCCGGACGCCACATATCTGTTGCCGGATACTGTCTATACCCGCGCTGCTTATCCTGAGCTGTTTGCAATCGTCGGCACGCAAGGCGAGAAGAATGACGCTTCAAACTTCGCCAACGTCGCGAACGGATTAAGTGCGCCGCTCTCTTTGATGGTTGGAGGTTTCGCTGTCGGAATGGGTAACGTACTTATTGGTGTTGGCGCGAATGGGCAAACTACTACAGGCGGGGTGGCTGTTCGAAGCACGGATGGCGGCGCTACATGGATTACGATACCGACACTGCACGGTCAAGAGTCATTAAATAGCATTGCTACTGATGGCGCAGGTTGCTGGTTGGCAACATCTTACTATTCCTCCAATACGATCTATAAAAGTACCGACAACGGGGTGACATTTGTAAAGTTGGTGAATGCGCCCGGACAAGATATTACCCAAACTGGCACCGCGACCGTAATTTATGGCAATAATGGGTTTCTTTGGCGCGCGACCACAAGCGGGAATTCGGTATATTCCTTCACCACTGACCTAGGGGTGACATGGGCTTATCGCTATTATTGCAATCCAATTTCCCCGTATAACCCTTCTCGTATTATTTGGGATTCTGTATCCTCAACATGGATTTCGGGAAGTAATGGTCTGTTGTTTAGCAAGGACAATTTTGCAACGGTGCTCGGCAGCCCACGACAGATAGCTGGATTTCAGCCAAATACCTTGGCGGTCGGAGGTGGTGTTATTGGCTATATTAGTGCGGCAGGTATGGAGATTAGCACCGATGGCGGGTATGCAACTAAGATTGTAAATACAGGCTCATTTAGTAGCTTGGCGATTGACCGAAACGGTTTGATTGTCGGCTATGCGGCAGGCAGGATCTATCGCTCGTCAGATTTCGGTGAAAACTTTGTATCTAACCTCGCTATTATTCAGCCAAACTTAGCTTTGACTGTCTCTGATTCCAACGGTAACTGGGTTGGCCCACAAGCCGGTACACCAAGTACGTTTGTTAGGGCGACACGCCTCTACAACTACGACGTAGCCGCACAATTCAAAACCCCCGCCCACAAAGCCCCCAAAGGCTACAAGGCCTATATTAAAGGTAAGCTCGCATGATTCTTTATCAGTGGGATGAGCAGGGTTATTACATCGCTGACCCGGCCAGCATTGAAGTTGCCGACGATGCGCCGATGCCGGAGCGGACTACACCGACCAAACCGATGAAGCTGACCGGTGAGCAGGTTGCGCAGTGGCAAGGGCAATGGGTCAAGTTCGCCTCCCGGCCGGTTGATCCTGATCCTGTGCCGTTGCCTGAGCCGGTCCCTGACTGGCCGGCACTAATTGCGGCCCGCCGTTACACCGCCGAAACCGCTGGCACCATCATCCAGGGGATGCCAATCGACACCGGCCGCGACAGCCAGGCGCTGATCACAGGTGCGACGGTGGCCGCAATGCTGGATGCTGATTACTCGATCCGCTGGAAGACTGCGGCTGGCTTCGTCGAGTTGACTGGTGCCCAGGTCATCGGCGTGGCTTCAGCGGTGCGCGCATACGTCCAGAGCTGCTTTGACTGTGAGGCCGAACTGCTTGATGCGGTGGCCAGCGGCTCTATCACCAGCGCCATGCTCGACGAGGGCTGGCCCGCATAACCCATCGACTACAAATTTCAGCTATCCCGGCCGCCTTGAGCGGTTTTTTTGTGCCTGGAGAAAAGCATGACCGCAACTGACAAAGACCGCGACATCCTCGCCCGCACGCTGTGGGGCGAAGCGCGCGGCGAATCCATGGCCGGTATGATTGCCGTGGCCTGGACGATCCGCAACCGCGTGAACGACGGCAAGACCAAATCATGGTGGGGGGAGGGTTACGCGGGCGTGTGCCAGGCGAAGTACCAGTTCAGCTGCTGGAACAAAAACGACCCGAACTATCCGTTCCTGAGTGGAGCGAAGCCGATCCCGGTTGGCGAGATGGCAAAGGCTGTGATGGCGGCAACGGCCGTGATCGACGGCGCGCAGCCTGATCCAACTGGCGGCGCGACTCATTATTACGCCACCACCATGCCCAAGGCCCCAGGCTGGGCGGCGAAGGCCATGCGAACGCTGAAACTTGGCAATCACGTGTTCTTCAAGGACGTGCCATGAACAAAGGGCTGTTTCTCGATCCGCTGCTGGTGCAGGCTTATGCCAATGGGGCGTGGGTGCTGATGGGTAACTTCCGCTATCAGGCCGCCGATGGAACGGTTCACACCGCACCGAAGTACTTCATCACTGACTTGGCCTCAACGCCCTGGCTGGTAAAGCCGCTGCTCAACGGCATCGAGGACCGGGCATGCGGAGTTATCCACGACTGGCTCTATTGCCAGAACAAGCTGACCCGCGCCCAGTGTGACGCCCTGTTTTACGAAATGCTGTTGGCCACCGGCGCCGATCTGCGCCGTGCGCAGCTGATGTTCTCTGGGCTGCGCATCGGCGGATGGCATCGATACAGCCAATGCGCTGGCGGCGTGAAGGTTGAAGACCTGGCATTTGAGCTGATGCCAGACGCGGTGCGTGCGGAGGAGAAGCAGCGCCTGCTGCTAATTCATGATCCAGTTGCGGCGTAATCAAACGGGCCGGATCAACTCCGGTCCCTGATTGCGGACGTTTCCCACAGCCTTGCCGACTGGATACCATTCGAAGTCATCGACCGGCCTGCAGCACTCTTTGGCGATTTCCTCGGTGCGCTCTGGCGAAAGCTCCGGGTCAAGCCATTCGTTGGCGAGATCTGGCGTCAACACAAGCGGCCGCCGGTCGTGAATGTCGACCATGCCCTGGTCGCTGGCAGCAGTGATGATCACGAAGCCGTCTTCGTCGTGTGGCTCCAGACCAGGCGTCACCTTGGCCAGCGCGCCATAGAACATGGGCGCGTCACCTTTCAGTCGGATGAAATACGGCTGCTTCTTCTTCGGGTCGTCCGGATCCTTCACCCATTCGTACCATCCTTCACTCGGCACCAGGGCCCGGCCATTCGGCCAGAGCTGCTTGAAGAACTTCCCCGTCGTCACCGTCTCGACTCGCGCATTGATCGGGTCGGCGCGCTTCCCCTTCGCCCAAAACGGCGACCATCCCCAGCGAACCGGATCGATGTGAATCCCTGCATCGTCCGCTCGCAGAATGTTGACCTTCGTTGACGGCGCCACGTTGTACCGAGCAATCGGCACATTGTCGAAGCCGCTGAAAACCCGGAACCGGGGTGCCAGTTCGCTGAAGTAGTCATCCATTCCCTTGTATTGAACAATCCTTCCGCATATAGCCCATGCCTCACTCGCTGACCCTGACCTCCGGATGACTCACGAACCGTGGAGGAAGTTTGCTCGGGCACTCCGTATCCTCGACGAAACCCAATCCGGTGCAGGCAACACAGTCCTCACGCAGCTCAAAGCGATCACAGCACGCCGAGCATTGGCGGAATATGGAAAAGTTTTCTTTCTGCCATAGTGCGATGTACCGGACCATGTCGCCGTCCTCCAGCGCGAGCAACGCAGCATCGGTGATTGCCCGATAGATGTCTGGATCGTCAAGCCGCGTCACTGAGGCACCGTTAACCATCACTGATTTTTCCACCAGCGCGAGCTTTGCCCCGGTGTCCGTCAATATGTACCGGCCAGCCAGGCGCCCATAAGGCTGGTAGGTACGCGTAATGATTGGATGCTCCCCGTTGTCGTCGGCGTCGTGAATCTGCGCGAAGAACTCCATCGGTCCCGGCTCGATACCGGCGCCGTGGAGGTAGTAACGGTTTCCGTTCACGCTGCCAGTCTGAACGCCGCCGCCGTTATACACCTCGTAATCCGCCGCTGGGTTTCGCCAGGACACCGGCGTCTCCTCAACGTGGTGGGTGAATGCGCCAATCAAAACCTCGACCCTTTCGAAGCGGTCTTCCGGATCGATCTGCCCGAGCCGCAGGAGGTCATCGGCTAAGCGCATCAAATACCTGTAGTGGGCGAAAGGGTTGCGCCAGCCCTCTTGGCTGTAGAGGCACCGATCCCAATCGGCCAGAACCTCTGACTTGATTTTCATGTCCATGACTTCTGTGTCGCCTAATACTGTTTGCATATACAGTAATCGAGGGTTGAGCACGGCTACAAGGTTGGCGCGACGAGGGGAATGCGGTTGCGGCAATGGGGGGGTGACGGTCGGAAGGACGCCGGGGAAGGGATGTCGCGTGGCAAGCTCGATGTTGATCGTTCCAGGGCATGGCCGGAAAAAAGCTTCCCCAAAACGCTACCGTAAGTAATTGATTTTAATAGGGCATAAAGATACGAAAAAGAACGCCAATTGTCCGTCTTTTTTGATGATAATTTATTGATTAATATGGAAAAATACGAAATTTGTGGGGCGTCCTCCATAAGGACATGTGTTATCACTGCCTGCCCGAATTGAAAGCAGATTCAGAGTTTCTCCTGGAGCAGGAGAACATATTTATTATCCGTGAGCCCGGCAGCTCCATTCTTTCCCATTTTGCGATTTATCCGCAGATGCCGCTCATGGCCATTGGGCACAAGGCACAGTACGAGATTTTCTGCGAGGTGACACGGCTGACAGGGCGTATTCCTTATGTCATCAATGCCGATGAACTTGCCCGGGATCCGCAAAAGACCCTTCATCAATTGTGTGATTATCTGCAACTGCCGTTTTTGCCGAATGCACTCAACTGGAACAAGGAATGCCCGCAGCAATGGCTGCCTTGGCGCAGCTGGCATAAAGCCGCCGAGAACAGTACGCAGATTAATTCGATGATTTCTTCGGATTTCGACGACAGTCAACTTGCCAAAAATTCCCGCCTGATTGAGTACTACCGGTTTCACCGACCTTATTACGAGCGCATGAATCAGTTCACGAGCACTTCAGGGGCAACATGAAAAAGAAAGTCGTTATAACCGGAGCGGCTAATGGCATTGGTCGGGCTGTGGCAATGGCCTGCCTGGCAGAAGATTTCTATGTGATTGCCGCGGACAAGGATATGGCCGGGTTGCAATCTTTGCTGGCCGAAGCCGGCAGTGATCGGGTGGAAGTTGTCTGTGCCGATTTCGCGGACTTTTCAACGTTAAAGACATTTATCCCGCAACTATATTCTCGTCATGCGTCGCTCTCGGGTCTGGTTAATAACGCCGGTCTTTATCACGGCCAAAGTGTCTTTGATTACAGCGATGAGCAAATTGACGAAATGTACACGGTGAATCTGAAGTCGCTGGTTTACCTGTCTCGGGATTTTGCGCGGCGAGAAATGTCGATCGGTGGCACTCGGAGCATTGTCAATGTCACTTCAGTAGCCGGAGAAGTGGGCAGTTTTGACGCACTGTACGGGGCAACCAAGGCTGGCGTCATCGGCCTGACCAAGGCCAACGCCTGGAATTTCGCACCGTCGATCCGCGTCAACGCGGTGTCGCCCGCTCTGGTGCGCAACACCTCGATCTTCGACCGCATTCCTGAGCATCGTCGCAGGGAGTACGAACGTCAGGAAATTCTCAGGGAACCGATCCAGCCAGCAGGGGTTGCCGATGTGATCGTCTTCTTGCTGGGAGAAAAAAGCCGGCACCTGACCGGCCAGGTTATTGCCGTGGATAACGGCGCTTACCCACGCTAGCCAGAATGCTTTCAGCCTGCGTCGGCTTCAGTCTGTCAATAAGGAGAAACGTCATGGACAAGAAAAAAATACTGATCGTAGGTGGCGGCAATCTATGCCTGCAGATTCTCCAGATCCTGGCGCCACGCAATGCTTTTAATTTCTACGTTGCCAGTCGCGATCTAGAGAAAGCCACCCGCATTTGTAATCTCGTACGCCTGAGCTGCCTGCAGATGAGTTCGCTGTGTACGATTCATCCCCTGGAGATGAATCTTGGTGAGGGCAACGTCGAAGAAAACTCCGCGACCATTACCCGCATTCACCCGGACATCATCCTCAACTGTGCCTCCTTGCAATCCTGGCGGGTGATTACCCAATTGCCGCCTGCGGCTTTTCAGGCGCTGGATCAGGCGCAGCTCGGCCCATGGTTGCCGATGCACCTGGCGCCAGCCTATGAGCTGATGCGCGCTGTCAAACATTCGGGAAGCAGGGCCATCGCGGTCAATTGCGCCTTTCCTGACACCGTGAATGTGGTGCTGGACAAGGCGGGCATGGCGCCGGATACCGGCATCGGCAATGTCGCCAATCTCGTTCCTGCCATACGCATGTCCATCGCGCGGTTGGCCACGTGTTCTCCTGAATCGGTACAGGTCAGGCTGATCGCCTCGCATTTCTTCAGCCACTACGTGCCTCGCTCCGGTCTGCCGATGGATGCCAATTACTCGCTGCACTATCGCGTCAACGGCAAGGATTGCAGCGGGGCATTTGACGATGCGCTGATCTTCGCTTGCGTGCGCACGCAGTTTCGCCGTCTGGGCGGCGTCGATGGGCAGTTCCTGACCGCTACGTCGGCAATCAAAATCATCGAAAATCTGTTTGCCGACTATGAGGTGCAGACCCACGCACCTGCGCCAGGTGGCTTGCCTGGCGGTTATCCGGTCAGCGTCGGTCTGGGCCGGGTAATGCTTAGCTTGCCCTATGGGGTGGCCCGCACCGAGGCAATTGCGATCAACCAGCGCGGCCAGCAACAGGACGGGATTCGCGCGATAAACGCTGATGGCAGCGTTTCATTCGAGCCGGAGCAGATGGCAATCATGGAAACCCTGCTGGGTTATTCCGTGTCGCGTATGCCCCTGCAAGACGTCCATCTACAGGCCGCAGAGCTGGGGCGCAAATACCAGGCCTACGCCCGCAGCGTCGAACAGACAGGGAGTGCCAGACATGACCTTCATCCGGCGTGAGGGGCGCAAGGGGCATGCTCCGGTCGGTAACCGCTGCGGCTTTGGTGATTACGCAACCCAATACACCCATGACTTTGTCAGCCGCTGGGACGAATTGATTGACTGGGACAAGCGTGCAGCCGGTGAAGGCAGCTTTTTTGCCGACTTGCTGAGCAAGCTGGGTGCTAAAACGGTTATCGATGTTTCCACCGGCAGTGGCTTTCATGCGGTGCAGTTGCACAAGGCCGGTTTCAACGTCCTGGCGTGCGACGGCAGCCCGACCATGGTGGAGCGAGCGCGCATCAACGCTAAATCGAGAGGGCTGGATATCCCGATTCTGCAGCGCGACTGGCTGGAACTCGACCCTCGCCGGCTGGGCACCTTTGATGCCGTGTTGTGCCTGGGCAGTTCCCTGTGCCATGTGTTCGACAAGCATGATCGTCATTGGGTATTGCGGCGATTCCGGCAGCTGCTCAAACCGGGCGGGCTGCTGGTGGTGGATCAGCGCAACTTCCGCGCCATACGCGCCGGCCGCTTCAAGTCCTCCGGCCGTTACTACTATTGCGGGCGCAATGCCGAAGTCAGCCTGGGGCAGGTCAGCGATCAATTGTGCGAGTTCATCTATACCTTCAGCGACGGCGCTTGCTATCGGTTACAGGTCTATCCGATCTTGCCGGAGGAACTCAAAGGCGAGATGAGTGAAGCCGGTTTCTTTTGGCCCCAGTCGTTTGGTGATTTCCGGCACATCTATGATCCGCTGGATTGTGACTTCATCATTCATACGGCGATTGCCAAATGAACCGATCGCCCGCCAGCAATCCAGTCGAGCCCGCGCTGACGGCTGCCGCTGTTGATTGCGCTCGTGTCGGAAACGGCGTGGTACTGGCGATTGTCCTGACCGGTTTTGTTGCCTGTACCTATGGTTTCGGTGTTTACCTGTTCGCCAACCTGTTGGTGGACATGCGGCGCGACATCGGTTTTGACTACACCGCCGTCGGGCTGATTACCGGCGGTGCCCAGATCGGCTTTCTGGGCTTTTCGTTCCTCGCCGGCTACCTCAGCCGTTTTGTCGCGGGCTGGAAAATCAGTCTGTATTCGACTGTGGCGACCTCGCTGGCGCTGCTTGGGCTGAGTGTCAGCGATTCGATCGGGCTATCCGCAGGGCTGCTGATTTTGCTCGGCGGCTGTTCGGCATCGGCCTACGTCCCGCTGGCCGAAATCGTCGCGACGCACTTCCCGGTCACGACTCGGGCGCGAGTGATGGGCCTGATCTCCAGTGGCACCAGTTACGGCGTGTTCATCAATGGCGTGCTGGTCAGCGTATTGACCCTGCATGGCGGCTGGCGCGCTATCTGGATGATTGCCGGATTGCTGTCGGTTATGGTGTGTGTCGCAGCCTGGTATCTGCTGCGTCATTCGCCAGATGCGTTGCAATCTCAACCGGCCACTTCCCAACCTGGCGCGACGCAAAGCTGGTTGTCTGTGCCGTTGTATCTGACCTGGCTGGTGGCTTTTCTCAACGGTCTGACGCTGCTGCCCTTTCAGACCTATCTGGCGCCATTCATGCGAGAAGAGCTTTCCATGTCCGTGGCGACCACGGGGATGGTGTGGTCAACCATTGGCGCGGTCGGAATGGCCGCAGGCTTTCTCGTGGGTTGGGTGGCCGATCGGGTTGGCTCGCGCCGGGCATTGATGCTGTGTTTCGTCAGCGCATGTCTGGCAAGTCTTTGCGTCTATTACCTGGACAGTGACGGCGGATTTTATCTGGCCGGCTTTTTATTTGCGCTGGCGTTTTACCCGGTATTTGGGCTGGTCCCGACTTACCTGGGGCAAATCGTGCCTCTAGATTGCCTGACGCGCGCATTCGGTATCGCCAATGTCTTGATTGGCGTGGGCGGCGTGCTGGGCAATTTTCTTGGCGGCATCTGCAAGGAACTGCTGGGTTCCTTTGCGCCGCTTTATCTGTGCATCGCCGGGTTATTGCTGGTGCAGCTGATGGTCGTCGCACTGCTGCCTGACAAGCCCCCCGACGACTGATTTTTTACCAACAGGAGAGAGCCCGCTATGGAAGGCGTCGTTGAAAGTTATCTAAAACCCAATGATCACAGTGCTGAGGCGTTCAATCGATTGCCCGTGGCTGTGTGTGACCAGG
Organism: Pseudomonas sp. DSP3-2-3; assembly: GCF_049898225.1. Classification (NCBI taxonomy): domain Bacteria; kingdom Pseudomonadati; phylum Pseudomonadota; class Gammaproteobacteria; order Pseudomonadales; family Pseudomonadaceae; genus Pseudomonas; species Pseudomonas sp. DSP3-2-3. The sequence continues at coordinate 29,010 of NZ_JAFCXH010000018.1, forward strand.
CCAGGGTGTTGTGGTTTACCGGGCTGTCCGCGTCCGGTAAATCGACCATCGCCAATGCTTTGGATTTTGCCTTGCGCTCCCGAGGCCTGAAGACCTGCATTCTTGATGGGGATGTGCTGCGCAACGGACTGTGTCGGGACCTCGGTTTCAGCGCGGCCGACCGCGAAGAAAATGTTCGACGCGTGGCCGAGGTCGCAGCATTGCTGGCGGATGCCGGGCTGACGGTGCTGGTCGCGCTTATTTCGCCCACCCGCACGGCGCGGCATCACGCGCGTTCGATTGTTGGTAGCGAGCGCTTCGTCGAAGTCTTCGTCGACGTGCCGCTGGCTGTCGCGGAACAACGAGACCCCAAGGGCTTGTATCGCAAGGCCAGAAGCGGCGAGCTGCAAAACTTCACCGGCATCGATGCGCCATATGAAACGCCGGTTTTTCCGGAAGTGCATCTGCGCAGCGATGTGTTGAGCATTGGTGAGTCGGTGGAGGATATCTGTGCCTGGCTGGATATTGCGGATTGTAGTTTCAACGCACTTTATCAACATCTCTACAACCGATGATGTCGCCAATACCACATGGCTAAAGGGGCTGCACACCTTTTATCGGAATAAAATCATGGACGAAAATCATGCTCACTCGTCGATCGCTTCTCGCACTTTCAACCCTGTCTGCGGCGCTCGCCGGTATGGGCAAACTTTCATCGGCGATGGGCAGCGAAGAGCAGAAACTCCGGTTGGGGGAAGCTTCACCTTTTTCATTCGAGAGCTTGATTGAACTGGCCGAATCAAAGTCGCGGATGCCCTGGTTTGCTCCCACCACCGGCCCTGCCGAGGTGCTGTCGCAGATCAATTACGATGCGCACGGGAAGATACAATTCGACACCGCCCTAGCCCTGTTTGCCCTGGGGCCAGGGCAGTACCCGGTTGTTTTCTCTCACCTGGGTACCTATTTTCGTTTTCCCGTGGCGATGCACGTTGTTCACGACGACATGGCGCGTGAGATTGTCTTCGACGACTCCTATTTCGACATGCCTGCAGACAGTCCCGCTCGCCGGCTGCCCCCCGGCAATCACTTCGCCGGCTTCCGTTTCCAGGAGAGCCGCTCCGGCGACCAGCGCCAACTGGATTGGCGCACCAATGACTGGGTCGCCTTTCTCGGCGCCTCCTACTTTCGCGCAATCGGTGATCAATATCAGTACGGCATTTCCGCTCGCGGAATTGCGGTCAATGTGGCGCAGGCGAGCCAGCCTGAGGAGTTTCCAGACTTCAGCCATTTCTGGTTTGAAGCAGCCGCAGACACACGCAGCAGTGCGGTGACTGTTTATGCGTTACTTGAAGGACCGAGTATTTGCGGAGCCTATCGTTTTGTCCTGCACAGGGACAAAGGGGTCATCATGGATATCGATGCTTCGCTGTTTTTGCGCAGGGACATCGAGCGTCTGGGGATCGCGCCGCTCACCTCCATGTTCTGGTACTCCGACACCGCCAAGCCCACTGCCGTCGATTGGCGGCCGCAAGTGCATGATTCGGACGGTCTGGCCATCTGGACCGGTAATGGTGAGCATATCTGGCGTCCGCTCAATAACGCCCCGCGCACCATGGCCTCGGCCTTCATCGATAACAATCCCAAAGGCTTTGGCCTGTTGCAGCGCGATCGCAATTTCGACCACTACCAGGATGGCGTGCATTACGAACGGCGTCCCAGTCTCTGGGTTGAACCTCTGGGCGACTGGGGCGAAGGCAGCGTACAGTTGGTGGAAATTCCTACCGACGCCGAGACTCACGACAACATTGTCGCCATGTGGGTCCCCAAGCCTGCGGCCGAGACAGGTAAAAACTTCCGTCTGCGTTACCGCCTGCACTGGCAAGCGGACGAACCTTTTCCTTCACCACTGGCTCGTTGCGTGGCGACTCGTCTCGGTCGCGGTGGCCTGCCCGGTCAGGACCGACCCGAGGGTGATCGCAAGTTCGTCGTCGAGTTTCAGGGCGACGGCCTGGCAAAAATCCCCTTCGGGGTCCGACCGCTGGCGGTGCTTTCCACATCAAGAGGCAAGCTATCCAATGTATTCACGGAGGCCGTCCCTGACGGCAAGCAAGGGCATTGGCGGGCTCAGTTTGATTTGAGCGTGGAGGGCAGCGAGCCCGTGGAGCTGCGGTTGTTTCTGCAACTGGGCGATGATGCGCTGTCAGAGACATGGCTCTATCAGTATCACCCGTTCACTTCCGAGCCACTGGCGTCTGCTGCACTGAAAAGCAGCGTGAAGGCAGTGTGATTGTCATGGCGCATTCTCGACTCCTGTCCGTGCTTTTGTTCGCGGCGCTCACCACCGGCACTTCACTTGATTTGAGTGCTGGCGCGGATTTGGACAACGATGATCTGATCGACAGCCTGCTCTCCCGAATGACCCTTGAAGAGAAGGCCGGCCAGCTCAGCCAGTTGGCTGTCCAGATAACACCCGCTGGCCCCATCGTGGAAAACGGCGGCGATGACAGCATTCGTAACGGGCTTGTGGGCTCTCTGCTGAATGCTTATGGCGTCGAGGCCACACGCAAGCTGCAACGCGTGGCTGTCGAAGAATCCCGGTTGCGAATTCCCTTATTGTTTGCCTTCGATGTGATCCATGGGTTCAGAACCATTTTCCCTGTTCCCCTTGCCGAAGCCTCGGCCTGGGATCCGGAGCTGTCACGACGCACGGCAAGGGCTGCGGCCATGGAGGCCTCTGCTTACGGCATACACTGGACCTTCGCGCCGATGGTCGATATCGCACGTGATCCGCGTTGGGGGCGGGTGGTGGAAGGTGCCGGTGAAGACCCGTTTCTGGGGGCCGCTCTGGCGGTTGCCCGTGTCCGAGGCTTTCGCGGGGCAGGGCCGCCTGATCTCTCCACGATGATGACAACCGCCAAGCATTTCGCAGGTTATGGCGCGGCGGAAGCGGGACGCGACTACAACATTGCCGACCTCTCGGAACGCACGCTGCGTGAGGTCTATCTCCCGCCATTTCGGGCTGCGGTGGAGGCGGGTGCCGATTCGATCATGCCCGGATTCAACGAAGTCGCAGGCACGCCGATGCATGCCAACCATAGGTTACTGCACGATTATTTGCGCAAGCAGTGGGGCTTCAACGGTCTCGTTATCAGCGATTTCAACGGTGTGGACAATTTGATCGAGCATGGCGTGGCTGCGACAGAATCCAGCGCCGCGCAGTTGGCCTTCAACGCGAGCATCGACATCGACATGGCCGGCGGCCTCTATCAACAGCAGTTGCCCGACCTGGTTCGAAGCGGCCAACTCCGTATTGACGCGCTGGATGATGCGGTACGGCGCGTGCTGCAAGCCAAGCAACGGTTGGGGCTTTTTGAAGACCCGTACCGTTACAGTGATGCGTCCCGTGAGCAGGCTCTTGCCCGCATACCCGAGACCCTGAGCCTGGCGAGGGAGGCTGCGCAGAAATCCATCGTGTTACTCAAGAATGACCGGGCATTGCTGCCGTTGCGCAAGGACATCAAAAAGCTGGTGGTGGCGGGTGCACTGGCTACAGATGCCGAATCCACCCTGGGACCCTGGTCCGGGCCAGTGCGTATCGAAGAGTCGAACACGGTGTTGGAGGGTATAAAACAAGCTGTGTCATCCACGACGACGGTCATTCACGTGCCGGGTGCCTCGCCTGAAAGTCTGGACCTCTCGGGCATTGATGACGCACTGCGGGCCAGTGAAGATGCCGATGTCATCGTGGCAGTTCTGGGTGAAACCGTAAGGATGAGCGGCGAGGCGCGAAGCAGGATGTCGCTGGGTTTGCCGGGCGGTCAGGAAGCACTGCTGGCTCGTCTCGTCGAGACAGGCAAACCTTTGGTAGTCGTACTCATGAACGGCCGACCATTGGCGCTTTCCTTGATGAGTGATCAAGTGCCGGTGATCCTCGAGTCCTGGTTTCTCGGCTCGGAAATGGGCCATGCGGTCGCCGATGTACTGTTTGGTGATGTGAACCCCAGCGGCAAGCTGCCGATCACTTTTCCTCGGGCAGTCGGGCAATTGCCCATTTACTACGCCCGGAAAAATACTGGCCGTCCACCGAGTCTCGAATCCGAGTACACCTCCAAATATATCGACGGATCCTGGACGCCGCTTTATCCCTTTGGTCATGGTCTGAGCTACACCACGTTCGCCTATCAGGCGCCGAGGTTAAGCGCCCGGTGGATTGCCCCTGACGAGACACTGACGATAAAGGTTGATGTCAGTAACACCGGGCATCGAGAGGGCGACGAAATCGTGCAATTGTACCTGCGCCAAAGTATCGCCAGCGTGACTCGACCCGTTCGCGTATTGCGCGGTTTCGAGCGGGTGAAACTCGCGCCAGGCGAAACCCGGACGCTGACTTTCCAACTGGATCAGGATGATCTGGCGCTGCTGGATCACTTCTTTTTGCGCCGAATCGAGCCTGGCGAGTTCACGGTTTTTGTGGGCGGTAGCTCGGCCACCGACAATCAGGCGAGTTTCGAAGTCACTAATGGCGCTCAGCTCGCGGGACCGGGTTCCGCGATCCCACGCATGCTCAGGGAGAACGCGGTGAGAATCCTGATCAATGCCGGAAATTGACGCTAACGCTGATCGACACTTCCGGTTGAATTTCCCTGAGCACTGGATACCGGCCTGCCGGTGGGTGTGATCGTCCTGGAGAAACCGTTGAAGATGATGTCCGGTGCGCTGGTGTTGTGGCGCGATGGAACGAGTCTTCCAGTCCAGATATCGGTCGCATCGGCTTTCGTGAATGCCATGATCGGCTGTTCAATCCACCCCGGTTGCTGCGGCCCTCTGGTTGCGATGCGTGCAGCGTCGGCGTTGAACTCAGTGACATACATCGAGCGCAAGGCTGCAAAAGGGGCGTTACTGACTGGTTTGTCGAAGGAGACATCGATCACCTGTTTGTCAGTGTCTATTGCGCTGACGGTCATTCTCGCTGTTCCGCCGTCGACGAAGCCCAGCAGAAACGTCGTAGTCCCCGGATCAAATGAGATTTCCTTTATCTCGACCACCGGTCGGTCCTTGATTTCAATCGGCCCGATCAGGAATGAGCTGCCATAGGACGTCGAACGCATATGGTCCGGCGGTAGCGGTCGTGCTCGCCAATAGCCGTCTGGCGGATACAGGACGAGAATCTCCTCAAGGCGACCATTGGCATGGACCCAGAGTTGCACCATGTGCAGCCCTCTCTCGATCCGTTCACCGACCTTGAAGGGAACGTCACCGGGCCGCCAGAAAGTTGGAAATGTATAGCCTATGAGGCGAACGTCATTGGTTTCGAAAAGGGTTATGCGCTGTGCTGGTCTTGAGGCATGGAACGCCGGGTCTTCGCGCATGTCGCAGGCCGTGAAGTCAGCGGCGGTGCGGTCCGCCTGCAATGAGCCGATATACGCCGGATGGGTCGCTTCGATACGAAAGCTCAGTACTTCGGGGGATTTGATATTGAGCGTGACGTTGTCTTTCTCGGCACACAAAACGGGCTCGGATCTGTTCTCGACCTCAACCGCAATCCCTCCCGCAGTGGCTGCAATTACTGCGGTAAACCCCGCGCAAAAAACACCGACCACAGTTAAGTAGCGTAAAAGCCTGAACTGAAAAAATATGCGTTCCATCGCGGATGCCGACTATGCGTGTGCCACGTTTCGGGTTTTCCATACTGCTGCATTGACTCAAGACCAAATCTCACAAATGTCAACGAACTGGTTGTAGGCCGTCCGATTGCACTTGGTTCTTTGCTGATATCTGCCATGCTTCAAGTGTCGGATCAAGACAAGGGGCTGATCATGTTTATCAGTCAACTCAAAATCAGCTCACTGCGGCTGGTAGGTGGCTTGGCAGTACTCGATTACCTGAATACCTGCAATGGACGCCGACCGGGCAGTGCACTGAGGGAAGTGGTAGACAAGCTGGCGACGCTGGAGGATGTGGTGCGCTGGTTCCATCATGTTCGTCTGATCAATGACCTGGAGTTTGAACATTATCTGGGGCTGGTCGAACATCCGTCCGCAGTCCTCTCCTTCCAGCGCCTGATTGTGTTCCGCGAACAGCTTTACCAACTGCTGCTGCCAGTGGCTGAGGGGCAACTGCTGGATGATCACGCCCTGAATAACCTGAATCAGGTACTGGCGAGTACGGCAGCGCAACGTCGGCTCGCCATGCACGGGCGGCACGTGATCTGGCAGTGGCAGATCGGGAAAAGCCTGGATGACATGACGGATAATTTCATTGCTCGCCTTGCGACGCAGGCGGTGAGTCTGTTGACCGGACCGGATCAACTGCGCCTGAAAGTCTGCGCCACGCCTGATTGCGACTGGTTGTTTATCGACACTTCAAAAAATGGCGGGCGACGCTGGTGCCAGATGAATATCTGCGGCAGTCGTGAAAAAGCGCGAAAACGCAGCAGTGCGGGATGGATGATCTAGGCATGCCGAGTTTGCGTCCCCGCGATCCACACCGAAGACGCAAACGGCTGTGCAGCAGGCGTTACTTGTATTTGGCCTGAAGCGATTTGGCTTCTTCCAGGTGATGCTGGAGTTTTGGCAACGTTTTCTTGGCGAAGGCCGTCAACTCAGGCGTCTTGGACGATTTGATCTCCTCTTCAAACAATTCGATGGTTTGCTCGTGGGCCACGACCTGATTGTTGGCGTAAGCCTTGTCGAACGACTCGTCACGGTACTCAAGCACCATTTTCTTGGCTCGGGCCATCAGTTCCGCTTCGTCCGCGACTTCAAGTTTCAGACCGGTCGCCACTTGAGCCAGCTCTTTATTGGCAGCGGTGTGGTCGTCGACCATCATCTGGGCGAATTTCTTCACATCGGCCGATTGGCTTTTTTGCAAAGCCAACTCACTTGTCTGAATTTCGGCCAGGCCTTTTGCCGACGCGTCATCGACGAATCCGGCCGGAGTCGCGGCGAAGGCGCTCATCGTTGTCAGCCCAAGGGCAAGGGTAATCGCGGCAGGGCGCAGTAATGCGGTCAGTTGCTTCATCGGCAGGTCTCCAGAACGTTAACGCCGCAGGACGGGAACATGAGTTCCCATCCTGCCAGGACGTAGTGTTTTATTTGCTTGCACTTTTACTTGAGCTTCCGGAACTGGCCTTGCCGCCTTTTTTGCCCGCTTCAGAAGCCTTTTCAGGATTGTCGGCAAAGTTGCCCGAACCTTTCCCGGTACTTTTCGACTTGTCATCATCTTTGGGTTTCGATGTATTGGGCATGATTATTTCACCTGTGAGTATTGTTTGAATTGCCACTGGCGAGACAGTTGCCTCGTGTTCTTGAGAAGCAACTTGGGTGCGGAAAGTTTATTGAAGTAGTGCCGGAGTCGACGAGCGGTCATGGCGGCTTGTCGCAGTTGAGTTGCTTAAGGTTCCGTGTTGCAGATAAACGGTTTGGCAAGTAAGCGGCAGAGTGAGTCAGTCGGTTATTGCCGATGTAAGGTCACTAAATGCACTGAACGGAGCAACTGGGACGTATTCGAATTGTTAAGGCCTCCGTCGGAGGTCATGCCAAAGAGGTGGTTATGGATACTTTAACAACCCAACAATCGATTCCGCCCGATCCTGATTTACTTGACGACGATGATGCCGATCTGGATGACGGCGATGTAGTTGATCCAGGTTTTTCGGAAGCAGAGCCGGGCATTGGCAATGATGTAGAACCGCCGGATCCGCAAACCCTGCCGGGCAGCCTTGGTGTTGTTGATGAAGAGGATGATGTCGTGCCGGATCGCCCGCTCCAGGCGTGACATTGTGGTAGTGGAGTATGCGGGTTAGGGAACCTGTGCGAGCGACAGGCTTCATATGACGTGACTGTCGCCTCACATCGCACACGAAACCGAGACCACTTCCATGAGTGATATCCGCATTGGCATTTCCGGGTGGCGCTATGTTCCATGGCGGGGGGATTTCTATCCTGACGAACTGGCTCAGAAAAACGAGCTGAAATTTGCCTCACGTGCCGTGAACAGCATCGAGATCAATGGCTCTTTTTACTCCCTGAAAACGCCTGCCCTGTATGCCGGCTGGTTTGCCGATGTGCCAGACGACTTCGTGTTCAGCGTCAAGGCTCCGCGTTTTATAACCCATGTAAAACGTCTGAACGACATCGAAAAGCCCGTAGCGAATTTCTTTGCCTCAGGCCTTTTTCAGCTCAAGCACAAGCTGGGGCCGATTCTCTGGCAGTTTCCCCCGACCTTCAAATTTGATGCGCAAAAATTCGAGCACTTTCTGGGCTTGCTGCCCAAGGATATGAAGCAAGCCAGGGCCTGCGCCAAAGGTTGCGACGAGCGCATGGAAAAGCCTGGCTACCTGGACATGCCAAAAACCGGCCGCGTGCGACATGCCGTGGAAATACGTCACGACAGCTTTCTCGTTCCTGAATTTGTCGCCCTGCTGCGCAAGTACAAGGTTGCGCTGGTGGTGGCTGACACAGCGGGCAAGTGGCCGTATATGGAAGACCTGACCAGCGACTTCGTTTACCTGCGCTTGCACGGCGACGAAAAGCTCTACGCCAGTGGCTACACCAACAAGGCGCTCAAGCGCTGGGGCGACCGGATTCAGCACTGGCGCGAGGGATCGCAACCCGCTGACGCGCACCTGATCGTGGCCAAGGGCGGCCCGAAGCGTAAATCCCGGGACATATTTTGCTATTTCGACAACGACATCAAAGTCCGGGCGCCTTATGACGCCCGCCAACTGCTGGAACGCTTCGACTTGACTCAAGGACTGGAAGTGGCGCCGGGTGACATGCAAGGAGTGAAGTTTTGAGCAGTGCCATTGCGCCAACTGGCGTACGTACCCCCACCGCAACCGGTGTATCACTGAATGTACTGACGATGAACATGCACATGGGCTTCGGGATCTTCAATCGGCGCTTCATTTTGCCGGAGCTGCGTGATGCCGTGCGCAGTGTTTCCGCCGATGTGGTGTTTCTTCAGGAAGTGCATGGTGAGCATCAAAGCCATGCCCAGCGGGTAAAGGGTTGGCCGACAACCTCGCAGTACGAGTTCCTGGCGGACAGCATGTGGAGCGACTTCGCCTATGGTCGTAATGCGGTGTATCCCGATGGCGATCATGGTAATGCGCTGCTGTCCAAATATCCCATCAGCCATCATGAGAATCTGGACGTGTCCATTCATGGTACGGAGGAACGCGGGCTGCTCCATTGTGTGTTGGAAGTCCCGCATTTTGGTCAGGTGCATGCCATTTGTGTGCATCTCGGTCTGCGTGAAGGGCACCGTCGCCAGCAATTGAAGCTGCTTGCCGATTTGTTGGCGCGTCTGCCGGAATCGGCGCCGGTCATCGTCGCCGGAGATTTCAACGACTGGCGACAACGGGCCGATGCGCAGCTGGTCGGGACGGGTTTGCATGAAGCGTTCGTCGATAAATTCGGCGCTCCGGCCAAGAGCTTTCCGGCGCGCTGGCCGCTGCTGGCGCTGGACCGTATTTATGTACGCAACGCGACCACCCACAGGCCCAAAGTCTTGTCCAACCGGCCATGGTCGCATCTCTCCGATCATGCGCCACTCGCAGTGGAGGTGACCTTATGAACGATCATATGAAACACCACGGACAGTGGCGCGATGGCAACTCGGTAGAGCTGCTGATCAATGGCGAAGATTATTTCACCCGGGTTTTTGACTGCATCCGGGCGGCACGCAAGGAAGTGTTGCTGGAAACCTTCATCATTTTCGAAGACCGCGTCGGCGAGGCGCTGCAACAGGCCTTGCTTCAGGCTGCGGCCAATGGCGCGCGGGTGGTGGTCACCGTGGATGACTACGGCACCTCGGACCTGAGTAACTCGTTTGTCGGCCGCATGATCGCCGCCGGGGTTCATATCCAGCTGTTCGATCCTCGCCCGCGGGTGATGGGTATGCGCACCAATCTGTTCCGGCGCCTGCATCGCAAGGTCGTGGTGGTGGACGGCGAGATCGGTTTCATCGGCGGCATCAATTACAGCGTCGATCACATGAGCGACACTGGCGTGACCGCCAAGCAGGATTACGCAGTGATGGTGCGTGGCCCCATCGTGGCGGATATTCACGCCTCGGCCATGAGCATGCTGGGCGAAGCCGTGCGGTCCAAATTCAAGCCGCTGCGGATCGAGCCGCATCATGCGGGCAGTGCGCGAATGTTGCTGTGCGAGCGTGACAACAAGGAACACACCACCGACATCGAAGAGCAGTATTTGCTGGCGATGCGCAACGCGAGCCATCGCATCACCATTGCCAATGCGTATTTCTTCCCCAGTTATCGATTCCTGCGCGAGTTGCGCAATGCGGCACGGCGTGGCGTCAAAGTGACCCTGATTCTTCAGGGCCAGCCTGATATGCCATTCGTACGGGTCTGCTCGCGCCTGACCTACACCTTCCTGCTGCGTGAAGGCGTGGTGATTCACGAATATAAACAGCGGGCGCTGCACGGCAAAGTGGCGCTGATCGACCGCGAGTGGTCCACCGTGGGTTCCAGCAACCTCGACCCGTTGAGCCTGGCGCTGAATCTGGAAGTGAATCTGTTTATTCGCGACCCTAGCCTCAATCAGCAATTGCACGAGCATCTGCGTGACCTGGCCGCTGCGCACAGTCAGCAGATCAGCCTGAAAGGCGCTGCGCGCGGGCAATGGTGGCGCGCGCCGATGATTGTCCTCAGTTTTCACTTCCTGCGGCATTTTCCAGCTATTGCCGGACTGTTTCCCGCCCATGGCCTGCGCCTTAAACCGCTGCGCGCTGCAGATGTGATTCCTGAGGCAAGTGTTATCGAGCAAGAGCAAAAAGAGGGCATCCCTCATGATTTGCGGGTCAATCTGCAGTCAGATCAGGAGAAATCCGTATGATTCAGGCATCCGATGCGCCTTCGGAGCGCAGCTCCGGAAAACAGGCCGGCAAGCAGGGCAGCAAATGGAAGTGGGCCAAGCGCGCGTTCAACGTGTTTTTCTTCATCGCGGTGCCGGTGTTGCTGTTTCTGTTGGTGAAGAATCTCGACTGGCAGGAAGTCAAACAGGCTTTGCAATCCTACAAGATCAGCACCTTGGGGCTCGCCTTCGGAGTTGCCCTGTGCAGTTACTTGACGTATTGCTGTTTCGATGTGCTGGCGCGGTTTTACACCGGGCACAAGTTGTCGATCCAGCAGGTCGTCCCGGTGGCCTTCGTCTGTTACGCCTTCAACCTGAACCTCAGTTCGTGGGTTGGCGGTATCGCCTTGCGCTATCGGCTCTATTCGCGACTCGGGCTGGACGTACCGACCATCACGCGCATCCTGAGCCTCAGCCTGATCACCAACTGGCTGGGCTACATGGTGGTGGCGGGCGTGGTGTTCTCCATGGGCTTTCTTGAACTGCCCAAAGAGTGGGCCGTAGGCACGACATCATTGCGCCTGATCGGCGTTGCCTTGTTGGCAATCGCTTTTGGATATCTGCTGGCGTGCCGTTTCTCCACGCGTCGTTCGTGGACGATCCGCGAGCAGGAAGTCACTTTGCCGTCCCTGAAACAGGCGCTGACCCAGGCCAGCCTCGGCGCGTTGAACTGGTCGCTGATGGCCCTGGTGATCTACATCCTGCTGCCGGAAAAAGCGTTTTACCCAGCCATTCTTGGTGTGCTGTTGATCAGCAGCATCGCTGGCGTGATTACCCATATCCCGGCCGGGCTGGGCGTACTGGAAACCGTATTCATCACTTTGATGCAGCACGAGTTTTCCAAAGGCACTTTGCTCGCGGCGTTGATCGGCTACCGGGCCCTTTACTTCCTCACACCGCTGCTGATTGCCGTGGTCGTGTATCTGATCCTGGAAAAGCGCAGCAAGAAGATGGGGGAGAAGAATCAGGCCACGCTTTAGCCCGTTGCCCAACAAACTCCGCTCGGCCTTACCGCTTCGAAGCCTGCGCAAACATTCGCACCGCATCCACCGCACTGTTTGTGCTTTCGCTGATCTGCACGATTACCGCTCCAGCCTGGTCGGCCAGTTCCACGCCTTTGCTGGCATTGGCGCGGGTGTTGTCCATGCTGGAAATCGCTTGCTGGGTTTCTGATTGAATCACCCCGATCATTTCCGAAATCTCCGCTGTGGAGCGGCTGGTGCGTCCGGCCAGTTGCCGAACTTCGTCAGCAACCACGGCAAAGCCCCGACCTTGATCGCCGGCGCGAGCCGCTTCGATGGCGGCATTGAGCGCCAGCAGGTTGGTCTGGTCGGCAATGCTGCGAATGGTGTCAACGATGGTGCTGATCTGATCCGAACGCTGACCGAGTTGAGCAATCACCCGCGACGAAGACTCGATGTTCAACGATATCTGGCGCATTTCGCTGGCGGCCTGGTGAATCACCTGCGTGCCTTGCCCGGCAACTTTCTGCGTTTCGACGGATATGTGATAAGCCTGGGCAGCGCTCTCGGTATCACGCAGATGCTGTTCGACGCGTGCGGTAATGTCGGTGGCGAACTTGACCACTTTCACCAGATCGCCGTTGGCGTCATACACCGGGTTATAGCTGGCTTCCAGCCACAGCGTGTCGCCCTGGCGGCTCAAGCGTTTGAACTGGCCGCTGAAGAACTCACCCTTGTTCAAGCGCTGCCAGAAGTCCCGGTATTCATTGCTGTTAATGAGCTCCGGCGGGCACAGCATGCGGTGGTTCTTGCCGACCAACTCAGCTTCTTTATAGCCCAGCAGCCGCGTCAGGTTGTCGTTGGCGCGCAGTATGCGTCCTTCCATATCGAACTCGATCACCGCCATGGCACGGTCCAGCCCGGCGAGCTTGCTGTTGGCCTCGCTTTCGGCCTGGATCCGGTCAGTTACATCCAGAGCGTACTTGACGATCTTGACCACGTTGCCGGACCTGTCCTTGATCGGGTTGTAGCTGGCTTCAAGCCAGACATTCTGCCCATCGCCAGCCAGTCTGCGAAAGGTGGCCGACACGAACTCGCCCGCGCGCAAACGCGTCCACAACTGCTGGTATTCGGCGCTACGGGCATAATCGAAGCTGCAAAACAGTTTGTGCGGTTTACCGATCACGTCCTCGCGCCGGTAGCGCATGGTCTTGAGGAAGTTGTCGTTAGCGCTGATGAGCACGCCATTCAAATCGAACTCGACCGTGGCCATCGAGCGGTCGATCGCCTTTAACAGGCTTGCCTGCCGGGCGATGATTTCCTGAAGGTCGTGGATTTCTTTCTTCGAAGTGTTGAATAGCATGATGACGAGCTCGACTGGGTGCACAACGTGACGCCCAGGTCCCTGGCAGGCGGGGCTTGAAGTGCCCCTGATGCATTCCATCGCATAAGGCCATCATAGTATTCTTGTACAAGAATGCGCAATTTATTGTACAAAATATTATTCTTGTACAATAAAAGGATTCGTTTGAGTGTCTTACTGACTTGCGACAGGTCAAACGCAGCTCAGCAGTCGAGCGCCTGAAGAAGGTAAGCTTGCGGCCAATAAGATATGAATAGAAGGAAATGACCATGCGAATCGGATTGGTGGGTTATGGCAAAGGCGGTCGGTACTTTCATGCGCCGTTGATTGCCAGCTTGCCGGGCGCCACATTCGTCGGTGTCGTGACCCGTTCGACGGAACGTCGGCAAGAACTGGCGCAGGATTATCCGCAAACCAGGGCTTTTGACAGTCTGGCTGATCTGGTTGCCGCCGGGGTTGATGCCGTTGCGATTTCCACGCCGCTGGCGACCCGCCAGGCCTTGATTCTGGAGGCCATCCAGCTTGGTGTCGCGGTGGTCAGCGACAAACCGTTCGCCGCCGATGCCGAGCAGGCGCAGGCGCTGGTGGATGCGGCCGAGCGCAAGGGCGTGCTGCTCAGCGTTTACCAGAATCGCCGCTGGGATTCTGACTTCCTGACCCTGCGTAAATTGATTGACGACGGCGTTCTGGGTGAAGTCAGCCGTTTTGAATCTCGCGTTGAGCGTTATTCTCCTAAATCTGTCGGCAAAGCCGGCGGTGGCGGCATGTTGCGCGATCTGGGTAGCCATCTGGTGGATCAGGCCTTGCTGCTGTTCGGCCCGGTCGCCAGGGTTTACGGGGAACTGCAATTCGCCGCGCCGAACGAGCCTGTCGACTATCAGTTTTTCGTTTCCCTGACCCATTGCAACGGGGTGGTTTCACATTTGTGGGGCAGCTGTCTGCAGAGTCATCCTGGCCCACGCTTCCGGGTCAGCGGTACAGCAGGCTGTTACAGCGTCGAAGGTCTTGACGGTCAGGAGGCTGCTTCGTTGGCCGGGCTGACGCCAGTTTCTGAAGGCGAACACTGGGGAGTGGAAGAGCCTCAGCGCTGGGGCCGGTTCGAACAGGGCGAAACCCGCGAACAGGTGGAGTCCGCACGTGGTTGCTGGCTGGAGTTCTATCGACAATTGCAGGGCGCCATTGCAGGCATCGGTCCCAACCCCGTGGACCCACATGACGCAGTCGCTTCGGCGCGGGTGCTGGATGCTGCGCGTTTGAGCGCCCAGGAGGGGCGCGTGGTGATTTTGTAATGCCGGGACGGTCGGTGGCTTTACCTTTGCTGCTGTTGCTGCGTATATTCAGGACTGAAGGCCAGATGCCACTTTGATTGTTGTACAAGCGCTGCGGGATCAGGGCAGCTGCTGTTATAAAACGATTCGGAACCGATGTGCCTGAAGGCAGTCAGAATGGGGTCGCTGGCGCAAGTCGCGGAATTTGAATCACCCAGTCGCGGACACGACCACTTTCCAGGTCCTTATACCTGGCTATTAAAGTGGCCTTGTCCGCGAATGCGTTCTGTCATGGGCTGGTCCAGTTGATTCCGGCGACCAGCGGACAGGCGTTACAGCCCCCAATTAACAAGGTGTTGCGGGACTTGTTACACCAATTCGCGTCAATTATGTTGCCGACTGCCCAAGCCGGCCTTAGACTGCCGCCCCTCGTAAATTGAGTGCCAGGTGGCGCTTGGAGACTATGGCGCTTTTACGGCAACGCTGAGCCGCTCCTTAATTCGCCTTAATGCACGTTTTTTTTATAGAGAAATCAATGACAAAGGAAAAGTTGCTGGCCATGCCGGCCGATGACTACATGAATGCCGAGCAGCACGCTTTCTTCGTCAAGCTGTTGCAGGGCATGAAGATCGAAATCCACGAGCGTATCGAGCAGAGCCGTATCGCCATCGAAAGCCTGGACACGCCTGCCGATCCTGCGGACGCGGCTTCAGTCGAAGAAGAGCGTCACTGGCTGGTGAACGTGATCGATCGTGATCAGCGCATGCTTCCACAGCTGGAAATGGCTTTGGCACGCATTGCCGATGACAGCTTTGGCTGGTGTGACGACAGCGGCGAGGCTATTGGCCTGAAACGCCTGCTGATCAGTCCGACCACGAAATACTGCATCGAAGCGCAAGAGCGTCACGAGCAGATCGACAAACACCAGCGTCAAGCCTGATAACACCAAGCCTGACAGCACGGTGCCGGGGAGCCCTCAAGGCTTCTCGGTCGTTTGCGCCGGATTCTGGTCGAGCATCGCGCGGATTCGTCCAGTCAGTTCGGCAAGGGGGAATGGCTTGGTCAGCATTTGCATGCCTTGATCCAGAAATCCACTGGCGAGCGCGGCATTTTCTGCGTAGCCGGTCATCAGCAGAATCGGTAAGGCCGGACGCTTGACCCGCGCTGCGTCAGCCAGCTGTCGCCCGTTCAGACCGGGCAGCCCGATGTCACTGATCAGCAGATCCACGGTCTGATCACTTTCCAGAATCGCCAGGCCGGACAGCCCGTCCGCGGCTTGCAGCGTCACACAGGCAAAGTCCTGCAACACCTCCAGCACCAGTTCCCGTACCGTCTGTTCGTCCTCCACCACCAGCACCGTAAATCCGCTGACCGTGGCCGGGTTGTCATCCTGAATTGGCATGGCGTGCGGCAACTCGACAGGATCATGGCGCGGCAGGTATAGCCGCACTTCGGTGCCTTGTGTCTGCGCGGAATCGATGCGCACGTAGCCGCCGGATTGGCGAACGAAGCCATAGACCATGGACAGTCCCAGGCCGGTGCCCTGGCCCTGAGGCTTGGTGGTGTAGAACGGTTCGAAGGCATGTGCCAGGACCTCCGGCGGCATGCCGAAACCGGTGTCGCGGATACGGATGCAGACATAATCACCCGGCACCGCATCGACCTGCCTGGCAATGGCGGTGCGGGCCAGGTTGACGTTGCAGATGTCGATAGTCAGCTGTCCGCCATCAGGCATGGCATCCCGGGCATTGATCACCAGATTGAGCAGGGCGCTCTCCAGTTGATGGGGATCGCACAGGGTTTGCCATAGCTCGTCATGGGCAAACAAATGCATGCGAATGTTTTCTTTCAGGGAACGCCGAAGAATGTCCTCCATCGACAGCATCAGCTGATTGATATCCGTAGGGCGCGGGATCAGTGGCTGGCGTCGGGAGAATGCCAGCAGCCGATGGGTGAGGGTTGCTGCACGATTGGCTGACTGGGTCGCGGCGTCGATATAGCGTTGGGTGTCGGCAGCTTTGCCGCTGCTGCTGCGGCGGCTGATCATCTCCAGCGAACCGATGATGCCCGTCAGCAAATTATTGAAGTCGTGAGCGATGCCGCCGGTGAGTTGCCCCAGGGCTTCCATTTTCTGCGACTGGTGCAGTGCTTCCTGGATCGCTTCGCGCTCGCTGGCTTCTTTCTTGAGTTGCGCCAAGGCTTCGCCCAACGCCTGATTGCGTTGTTCGACTTCTGCACTCAGTTGTTGATTGGCTTGATGCAGCAGGTCGGCGGCCGCCTGACGCATCTGCAAGGCATCGGCCAGCGCCTCGGCGCGACGGCGCTCGGCTTCGTAGGTATCGACACGGGTCAGGCTGGAGCCCACTTGCCCGGCGATCAGCTCGATGAAGCTCAAGTAGTCCGGGTCATGAGGTCGATAAGGGTTCAGGCCAATCAGCATGAAACCATTGAGCTGCAGCGGGTCGGTCCCTTTGAGTGGAACCATGGCCATGACTGCTGGCGGCTGATCCCAGGCGCCACAGGGCAGACTTGCCGCGACAGCCGTCAAGTCCAGCAGCATCAGGCGGTCCGGCCGCTGGCCGCCAGAGTCGCTCCAGTGCGACTGTTCGAGCTCGGTCAACTGCTGGACGACATGGCCATGGCGTTCGTCGAAACCGCTGCAGCAACTCAGAATTGGCGCGCCATGCTCATCGGCAATGAATGTCAGGGAAAACGGCAAGTCACGGGGCTGTTGCGAGAGGGCGCTTTGCAGGCTGGCGAAGATGCCGTGTCGATCCCGGGTGCCGGCCATCCCGCTGGCAACTGAGCGCAGCAGTGCCAGGCGTCGCTCATTCAGCACGCGATCAGTGTCTTCGGTTACCGCACAGAACAGACCCTGGATTTTTCCGTGATCGCCGATCAGCGGGCTGTAGGAGAAGCTGTGGTAGGTCTCTTCCGGATAATCATTGCGCTGCAAAATCAACAGCAGGGATTGATCCCAGGTCGCGGTACCTTGCTGATACACCGTTTCGATGCGCGGTTTGACTTCCAGCCAGATCTCCGGCCACAGCTCTCGTAACGGCATCCCGAGCGCATGGGCATCTTTCTGGCCGAGGGTCGGGCGGTAGGCATCGTTATAGAAAAAATGGACTTGATCGCCCCAGCCCAGCCACATCTCGAACTTCGACGTGAGCAGAATGTGCAGTGCCATCTTCAACGACTGCGGCCAATTCTCCGCAGGACCCAGCGCGGTGGCAGCCCAGTCATGAGCTCTCATGCGCTGCGCCATCGTGCTGTCGCCGATAAATATGTCAGTCGAAATCGAGGTGGTTGCAGAACTCAAGACAGGCCTCAACTTGATCAGAAAAATCGATGTACCGAGCGTGTCGCTTGCCGTTGCCCCGATGTATGCAGATACGACCGGGCAAGAGCAGGAAGAGTTCTGTCGTGGATGGTTTACAACTAACGACTCATGGCGTGGGGCCGCTATCTGGCGTTTAATGCAGACAAAATAACGATAAGCACAAACGGGGTAAAGGCTATGGCCGCAAATGGATCGTTGACCGCCACGCCGCTGGATAGCCAGGCAACCGAAACGCGTTCGGCTCCGGCAGCTCGCTGGCTGGTGCCCGTTTTGCAAAGCATCGCCTTCATCTTGTTATTGCTGACACTGGCGTTTGTCGGGCTGTCGGTCTACGCGGCCTTGCCTCTGGCCCTGGCAATTATCTGGCTACCGCTTTTCTTTATTGGCAAGCCATCTGCCGAGACACCCTATGACGCGAACGCGGATATCAGCCGTCTGACCCGTGACTTGTCCCGGACTACCACCCACAACGCATTGTCGGCAGCTGGCGTGGCGTTTTCCGTCAGGCAGCTGGCGGGCAAGGTCCAGTCGCAGTTGTCTGCGGCGGAAAAAATCGTCACCAGCGCTGACGTGATGATCGCCACGGAACACCAGACCGCGCAGCTCAGCCAGCAGGCCTTGAGCGCTTCGAGCGAGGCGCGGCAAAGCAGCGACGCCGGCCGCAGTGTGCTGGGCGAATCCATAACCCGCATGCACGTTCTCAGCAAACGCGCCATCAGCAGCCGGGAGCTGATCGAGGCCTTGAGTCAGCGCAGTGAAGAGATTCAGCGCGTGACCCTGGTCATCCAGTCCATTGCCAGTCAGACCAATCTGTTGGCCCTCAATGCCGCTATCGAGGCTGCCCGCGCTGGCGAACATGGCCGCGGCTTTGCCGTGGTGGCCGATGAAGTCCGCGGCCTTGCCGGGCGTACCGCGACCGCGACCGAGGAAGTCGGCCAGATGGTGGCCGACATCCAGCAGCGAACGGCCCAGGTCGTTGAGCAGATCCGCCAGTTATCGACTGATCTGGACAGCGGTGTGGAGCAAGTCGAACTCACGGGTCGGCATCTGGAAAACATCGCGCGACTGACCGCCGGGGTCGAGCTGCAAGTCAGCGAAATCGCCTTGGGCGCGCAAACCAATCAAGAGCAACTGGATGGCCTGTTCGTCGCCGTGCAACAGATGCGCAGCGATCTGGCCATCAGCGATGACCAGACGCGCAAACTGGCGGATGCCGCCGTGCAGATGGAGGGTCAGGCTGAAACCATCAGTGAGCGCCTGGCAGAAGTGGGCCTGGATGATTATCACCAGCGTATCTATGACCTGGCGAAGGAGGGCGCCAGTCAGATCGCGCTGAAGTTCGAGCAGGATATTGATGAGGCCCGCGTCAGCATCGATGATTTGTTCGATCGCAATTACCAACCTATTGCCAAAACCGCACCGGCGAGATTTCAGACCCGTTTCGATCGTTACACCGATCAGGTGCTACCCGCGATTCAGGAGCCGCTGCTGACGCGACACGATGGCCTGGTGTTCGCCATTGCCTGCACGCCCCAGGGCTACGTCCCGACTCATAACAACGCGTTCAACCAGCCACTGACCGGAGATATTGCCGTCGATACGGCGCGCAATCGCAGCAAACGCAAATTCGACGACCGCACGGGCATCCGCTGTGGCAGCCATCAACAGGCGGTACTGCTACAGACCTACACCCGTGACACGGGGGAGCTGATGCACGATTTGTCCGTTCCGATCATGGTCAAGGGACGGCATTGGGGTGGTTTGCGCCTGGGTTATAAACCGGAGGGCTTGCCGCTGCGTCATTCCTGAGCGCTTGAGTCACGAGGCGGTGTCCGGTCGCACGTTGACCGGGTTTGCCTGTTTCTCAATTCAACTTGCGCTACTTCGTTTGATGTGATTAAAAAACAGGTCGCCTGAATAGGCGGCCTTTTTTTAAGTCGGATTTATATCTTCAAGTTGCTTATCTTTGCCAATCAAGTGTGTGGGATAAGTCTGAGTTTGTTTGTAGGCCTTGACGGTCGGGTATCGCTGAGCAAGCTGAATGTATCAATGTTTGTCATTGATTCATGCGGCTTGATTCAGTCGAGTTATAAAACGGATGCCCCCGATGATCAATACATGGAATGTAAACAAATCCTCCGATACGCCCGGCACAGCAATGCTCAGTGTGACCGTGCGTATTGGAGTTTTTTTTGATGGAACAGGTAATAACCGGGTAAACAGCCAGATCGGCGCGGATTGTAGGGCGATGGCTGAGATAAACAACAATGCCCATATTCGCGAGTGTAAAGGACGTCACGATGAGTCGGGCAGTAGTTACGCCAATGATTTCAGTAATATTTCCAGGCTGGCAGGACTTTATCGCTTGCAGCCCAAAGCCAGTAATAACGGCGCGGGTCTGAATGTCTACTGGCCAGTCTATATAAGCGGTGCAGGGACGATTTCCGGTGGGCGAGATTCGTTCTGGCCGGGACAGACCTTCGGTCGTGGGCCTACGGGAGTCGTGGCCAAGGTTGCACGCGCGATGCAAAAGATAGGCGAGCGGCTCAAGGGCTTTTCACGGGATAACCCCGACTGCGTTGTCGGCGCGCTGGAGTTCGATGTATTTGGCTTCAGTCGCGGCGCGGCAGCTGCCCGGCATTTTATCAACGAGGTGCTTAAACGGGAAAAAGGCAGTCTTGAGCCTGCGCTCAATCAGCGCAACGTTCCGTTGAGCCCGGAGTTCTCCTGGAATAACGATCGCGTAACAATCAGGTTCGTCGGCTTGTTCGACACGGTGGCGGCCATCGGCGGCTTCAAGGATCTGGGCAATGTCAGCGACGCCACCAATCGAAACGTCAATTTGTACCTGGCGCCGGGCTCTGTCGAGCATGTGGTGCATCTGGTGGCGCGTGATGAGTTGCGGCGCAATTTCGCCCTCAACAGCGTCGCCCCGCACTGGCCGCGAGAAATTCTGCTGCCGGGGGCGCATTCAGATATCGGTGGTGGTTATCACCCGCAAATGCAGGAGCGAGTGCTACTGACTCGCCCGCGCTGGAGTGTGGTGGGCTGTGACACACCGTCCGAGTTGACCGGCGCATGGCGCAAGGCGTACGGGGACCTGCAGGCACTGGACGCCAGCGAACTGGTGGATCCGCTGGACAGTGACGCTTCATTGTCAGTGGTGTGTGAGCAAACGACGCTGATGAGGTCCTGCAACAAACTCAACGTCAAGTCGGTCATGGCCGCAGTGTGCTTGCGGCGCAAGGTATTCGGGCATCTTTCCCGGGTGCATCTGCGCGTCATGCACGGGCTGGCCTGCGCCGACGGGGTTCCGTTTGAGTCGATTCCGGTCAGCGATGCATTCAATCTGCCGCCGGAGTTGCAACGCATCGCGCAGAAACTCACGGACTATGCAGAAAACGGAATTTACACGTTGGATGAACGAGAAGAGCAGTTATTGCGTCGACGCTACATACATCGATCGGCACATTGGGACGCCGCAATTCGCGGTACCGGACAACTGAACGAGGCGTTATTCGTGCATGCCCCGGCACAGGGAGGCCGGGTGCTGCATCCCAATGTCGAAATGCCGGGTTATCCGTTGTAATACCGCCGACTCGCTCCAACGAATTCTTTGAGCGTCGATCAGTTTGGTTGCGAAGCTGCGTGCAGCAACACGTTCAGCTCGTCGACGACCGGCGCCCATTCAGCGTCTTCGCGCAATTCTTCCTTGAGGAAGCGCGCTTGCTGCGGTGTCCAGAAGTCAGCTTCGGACAGCTTCACATCGTCGGGCAGCGGGTGAGCTGCCACGAACGCATCGATACTCGCCTGGTCAGAGTCCAGACCCAGTTGCTCAAAAAGTGTCGCCAGTGTCGGTGTGGTCAGTTCCATGTCATCTCCTCGGCGGGTACGAAACCCTGTTGGTCAGTGCTCTCTTGAGCCTTCGTCATGCATCAGAGTGCTGACGCAGCGCAAGAGTTCGAACCGATGAACCGGTGAGTCCAGGCTGCTGCAGGTAGCGGCTAAACGCTCAAGGCGCCTTGATCAATAGCAGTTTTCAACTCTTGCGCTGCTTCCCGGGCGGCGGTGGCGGCAACCTCGGCAGTCTTGAACCAACGGTCTTTTTCAACCTGGTGCGAGGTAATTGCCTGCTTGCCTTCTTTCGCGCGCATGACAATGACGGCCTGAAACTCACCTTCTATTTCTCTGCACTCACCCCAGATAAAGAACTCGCCAATATCAAATTCAGTCACTTATTACCTTCCCATGGATGACGAGCCGCTTGCGACCAAGGTGAATGGACGCAAGGTCTGATTTTTTTTGATTTGCGCGAGTATGGCAGTTGTTGGCGTGTGCGGGCGTCTTAAAGTAGTGGCAATGACGAATGACCGGTTCCTCATTGAGACTGAAAAGTAGGATTTGTCTTCGCTGGATAGGTTATTTCGGTCTTGATCGCGTCGGAAACAGCCCATGATGCTGCTGCAGGTGAAAGGGATATATCCCGCAGGCATCCGGAGCCGGTAGAATCCCCTTCGTGCCAGCGCTGAAAGCGCGTCGGCATTGTCGATTTCCTTCTGCCCCGTAGCGCCAGCGATGGCTTCCTTGTGTCACACCGTGGCCGCGAATGCCTCAACGCCAGGCAAAGGAGTTGCCCGCTCGATGCGGTAGAAAGGAACAGAAGTACTTTTTTGATCGCCCGATTCTGCTCGGGCGGGATCATTTTCATGTTGGGGGTTTACACATTGGCAGTAACTAGTCTGGATACGCACGCTCTATTCGTACTGGGTGACCTACGCGCGAAGTTGGTCAAGCAGTTCCAATCTCGATTTGTGTATGTCACCGAGCAATCCGCCGAAGGGATTTACATTGCCGAGATCGATACCGAGAGCGCTCTGGTGGTGGATGACAAACCCCGCCTGGAACTCAAGGTCGGCGATCATTTCCGCGCCGCAGTATTGCCCAGTCGCGAAGGCGGCAAGTTTGAACTGAAGTTCCGCGACATCAAGTTGACGGTCTATGGTCTGGGCGAATACGCCTACGTGGATATTCCCGAAGGCCATGGCATTGTGTTCAAGGAAGGCCATGGTGTGATGATGGTTTTCGCCGCCAACGATCAGTTGCAAGGCGCGCTCACCAAAACCCTGAAAGCCGCAGTCGCCAAGGCCGCCAAGTGGCGCAAGGGCGAGCTGGTTTTCAAGGCCAGCGAGTAAACCGCTGCAGGGCTGCAAAGCCGGCGGCCGCTTCGATGGCCGCTCAGCTACCGCCTGAATCCCCTGACTGACCGCTGCTGACTTCCGGTGGTACATCTTCCATGGCCATGCGCTTGCGGAACAGTGCCGTGCGCGCCAACAGCAGGGTCGTCACCGGCACCGTGATTGCCAGCAGTACCGGGATCAGCCAGGCATGGATCACCGGCTCGGCCTTGAGCGCCGAGAAATAGATGATCGAGGCCAGCGCCACGCACCAGGTGCCCAGCGTCGATGCCAGCGCCGGCGGGTGCATGCGCTGGAAAAAGTCCTTCATGCGCAGCAACCCAAGTGCGCCGGTCAGCGCAAACAGACTGCTGACGATCAGCAATACGGCGGTCAGCGCTTCGACCCAAAACGGTAAAACCACAGAGGGATTCATTCGATCACTTCTCCGCGCAGCAGGAACTTGGCCAGGGCGAACGAACCGACAAAGCCGAACAGGGCAATCAGCAGCGCTGCTTCGAAATAGGTGTCGCTGGCGTAGCGGATGCCCAGCACCAGCATCATCAGCATGGCGATGATGTACAGGTAATCCAGGGCCAGCACCCGATCCTGTGCCGACGGGCCCTTGAACAGGCGAACCAGCGTCAGGACCATCGCCAGCGCAAAGATCAGCAGACTGGCGAGAATGGCATTGCCGAGCACGGCACTCATTGGAAAATCTCCATCAACGGGCGCTCATAAGCGGTCTTGAAATGCTCGATGAAGCGCGCTTCATCGTCCAGGTCGAAAACGTGCATCAGCAGGACGCTGCGGTCCAGCGCCAACTCGGACCAAACGGTGCCGGGAACCACTGTGGTGATCATCGACAACGCGGCAAGGCCATTGGCATCGTGCAGGTCCAGCGGCACCTTGACGAAGGCGGAACGCGGCGGCCTGCGCTTGGCATTCCAGACGGTCCAGCCCACCTGGACGTTGGAAACCAGCACATCACGACCCACCAGGAAAAACAGCTTGAGGATTGTGCCCGGCTTGCGAATCCGCACGGACAGCGGTCGTAGCGGAGCCATCAATAGCGGGGCTAGCACGCCAAACAGAATCGCCAACAGCAGATTGCCGGGGCTGATCGACAGGTTCAGGACCAGCCACAACACGGCCAGTGCCACGGAGAACAACGGAGCCGGAAACACACGTTTCATGGTTGCACCGCCGATATTGCCGAGTCACTGACCGGACCGGGCAGCGGGCGAGTGGCCATGACCGACTGGATGTATTGCTTGGGTTCATGCAGCGCCGCAGCGGTGTCCTGGGTGTAACGCAGCAGCGGTTCGGCCTGGAACGTCAGGGCAACGCAGAGGCCCAGCAGGATCACGATAGGCAAGCATTCGAAGCGTCGCAGCAGCGGTGCCGGTTGCTCTTGCGGGGTCCAGAAGCGCTGGATACCAATCCGGGAAAACGCCAGCAACGACGCCAGTCCAGAAAAAATCAGCAGCCCGGTAAACACCCAGGTCCGCGTGGCAATCGCTTCACTCTGAGCAACATCGAGCCCGAACGGATTGAGCAGGGCGCTGAGCAGTGCCAGTTTGCCGATGAAGCCTGACAGCGGCGGCATGCCGATAATCAGCAACGCCGACACGATGAAACTCAAACCCAGAAATGCCACGGTCATGGGAATGACCTGACCGACCACAGCCTTCTGTTGGTCATCCAGGTTGATGCCCGGCGGCGGGTGCAGCGATTCCATGGTTCGCGGCAACTGGTCGGCGTCGTCGTCCAGCGGGATTTCATTGGCCGAGCGCGAGCGCTCGATCAATTCAGCCAGCAGGAACATCGCACTCAGGGCCAGGGTCGAACTGACCAGATAGAACAGCGCGCCAGCGGTGAGGCTTGGCTGGGCGAAGCCGATGGCCGCCAGCAGAATGCCCGCCGACACCAGGATGCTCAGGCCGGCCATACGCTCCAGGCGCTGGGCAGCGATGATCGATACGGCGGCGGTGAAAATGGTCGCCATGCCGCCGTAGATCAGCCAGTCGCCGCCGAACAGGGCCGACGCTCCGGCTTGTCCGGAAAACAGCAGGGTCCACAGGCGCAGCAAGGTGTAGATGCCGACCTTGGTCATGATCGCGAACATCGCCGCGACCGGCGCGCTGGCCGCCGAGTAGGCCGGAACCAGCCAGAAATTAAGCGGCCACATGCCCGCCTTGGCCAGAAACGCCACCGCAAGAATCGCCGCGCCAGCGTGCAGTAGTCCAAGGTCCGCTTCCGGAACCTGCGGGATTTTCATGGCCAGGTCAGCCATGTTCAGCGTCCCGGTCACGCCATAGATCAACGCGGCACCAATCAGGAACAACGACGAGGCCAGCAGGTTGATCGCGATGTAATGCAGGCCCGCCGAAACCCGCGCACGCCCCGAACCATGCAACATCAAGCCGTAGGACGCAGCGAGCAAGACCTCGAAAAATACGAACAGGTTGAACAGGTCGGCGGTCAGAAACGCACCGTACAGCCCCATCAACTGGATCTGGAACAACGCGTGGAAGCTGGCGCCGGCCCGATCCCAGCGGGCGAGGGCGAACAGCAGGGCGCAGACACCAATGATGCCGGTCAATACCAGCATCAGCGCTGACAGATGATCCACTACCAGCACGATGCCGAACGGTACTTCCCAGTTGCCCGGCAGGTACACGCCTATCGAGCCGGTGGTGCCGCTTTTCTGGACCCAGATGAACAGCGCGATGGAGATGCCCAGGCCCAGCACGCTGGAAAACAGATTGATCCGCCCTTTGAGCGGGCGGTGCTTTTCGCCGAGCCAGAGCATGATCGCCGCCGTGAGCAACGGCAGCAGGATCGGCGCGACGATCAGTTGATTCATCCAGGTCATTCTTTAGGCTCCCGGCCGTCCACATGGTCGGTGCCGGTCAAGCCGCGCGAAGCCAGCAGCAACACCAGAAACAACGCGGTCATGGCGAAGCTGATGACGATGGCCGTCAACACCAGCGCCTGCGGCAATGGATCGGTGTAATGCAGCAAGTCTTGCGGCACGCCGTCCTTGATGATCGGCTCGCGGCCGATGAACAGGCTGCCCATGCTGAAGATGAACAGATTGACGCCGTAAGACAGCAGGCACAGGCCCATCACCACCTGAAAGGTTCGGGGGCGCAGGATCAGCCAGACGCCGGAGGCAACCAGAACGCCGATGGCAATTGCGATGACTTCTTCCATCAGACGGTTCCTTGTTCTGCGACGGGGGTCGGGACGGGCTTGGGCAGCGACGTCGGGCGATGGCTACGCACCGATTGGTGCGCCAGGGCGGTCAGAATCAGCAGCGTCGAGCCCACCACGACGGCGTACACCCCGATGTCGAAAAACAGCGCGCTGGCCACGTGAATATCGCCCAGCCACGGCAGATCCAAGTGCGCGGTGTGGGTGGTCATGAACGGATAGCCCAGCAGCATCGAGCCCAGGCCAGTCATGATTGCGAACAGGAAGCCCGTGCCCATCCAGCGCAGCGGCCGCAGGCGCATCTGCGCTTCAACCCACTGCGTGCCGGCGACCATGTATTGCAGGATGAACGCCACTGACATCACCAGCCCGGCGACAAAACCGCCGCCCGGCTGATTGTGCCCGCGCATGAACAGATACATCGACACTACAAAAGCAATCGGCAGCAACAGGCGCACCAACACGGCAGGCACCATCATGAAACCCAGCGCGGTATCGCTGGCGCTGCGCGGATTGACCAGATCGGTGACCACGTCCCGGGCCAGCTGGCGCTGCTGGGCAGGCAAGGGAATGCTCTCTTTCGGCGGGCGGAAGCGCCGCAACAGAGCAAAAACCGTCAGCGCCACGGCAGCCAGCACAGTGATTTCGCCGAAGGTATCGAAGCCACGGAAATCCACCAGCATCACGTTGACCACGTTGCTGCCGCCACCTTCCGGAATCGCCCGACTCAGGTAGAACGACGAGATCACATTCGGCGTGGCGCGGGTCAACATCGCATAGGACAACAACGCCATGCCGCCGCCGACCAGCGTCGAGAGGATCAGGTCGCGAACCCGACGCGCTCTGGCACGCGTGCGCGTGCTGACCAATGGCGCCACATCTTCGTTACGCCGTGGCAGCCAGCGCAGGCCGAGCAGAATCAGCACCGAGGTGACCACTTCCACCACCAGTTGGGTCAGGGCCAGATCCGGCGCGGAAAACCAGACAAAGGTGATACAGGTCATCAAGCCGCAGACGCTGACCATGATTACCGCAGCCAGGCGGTGATATTTACCCTGCCATGCAGCGCCCAGGGCGCAGGCGATCGCGATCAGCCATAACGTGACGAACACCCCGGAACCAGGGATCTTCGGTCGATCACCCCAGGTCAGGCCGCTGAAATACATCGGAATGAAGCCGCCGACCAAGGCCGCCAACACCAACAGGAATAGCTGCGGTTGCAGGCGACGGGTGCTGATCTGCCGCTCGAAGCGGCGTGCCCAGCGCGTCAGCAGCACCAGCGAGCGTTCGAACAGGCGCTTGCCGTTGAGGCGATTGACCAGCGGCGGGCCGGCGAAGCGGTGCTGTTTGAATGACGGGCGCAGCAGCAGGTACAGGGCGATGCCGCCGGCCATGGCGATCAGGCTCATGATCATCGGTGCGTTCCAGCCATGCCAGATCGCCAGACTGTATTCCGGCAACGTACCGCCGACCACCGGTTGGGCGGCTGCCGCCAGCAACGGGCCGACAGAGTGGGTCGGGAAGATCCCGACGATCAGACAGGCCAGAACCAGAAACTCCACTGGCGCCCGCATCCAGCGTGGTGGCTCATGGGGTGTGTGCGGCAGATCGGTGGCCTTGGGGCCGAAAAATACATCCACGGTAAAGCGCAACGAGTACGCCACGCTGAACACGCCTGCAATGGTCGCGATGATCGGCAGCGCCATCTCGACCCAGGCGGAGGAAGAGATGAACACCGTTTCGGCGAAGAACATTTCCTTGGACAGAAAACCGTTGAGCAGCGGTACTCCGGCCATGGACGCACTGGCGACCATCGCCAGCGTCGCGGTATAGGGAATCAAAGTGATCAGGCCGCTGAGCCGGCGTATATCCCGGGTGCCGCTTTCGTGGTCGATAATGCCCGCCGCCATGAACAGCGAGGCCTTGAACGTAGCGTGGTTGAGA
This sequence comes from Pseudomonas sp. DSP3-2-3, assembly GCF_049898225.1. Taxonomy (NCBI): domain Bacteria; kingdom Pseudomonadati; phylum Pseudomonadota; class Gammaproteobacteria; order Pseudomonadales; family Pseudomonadaceae; genus Pseudomonas; species Pseudomonas sp. DSP3-2-3. The sequence continues at coordinate 57,142 of NZ_JAFCXH010000018.1, forward strand.
ATGTGGAACACTGCCGCCACTGCGGCCAATGGACTGTTGAGACCCAGCAGCAAGGTGATCAGTCCCAGATGACTGATGGTCGAATAGGCGAGCAGGCCCTTGAGGTCGTTCTGGAAAATCGCCGAATACGCGCCAAGAATCAGCGTGCAGGCGCCCGCGCCACTGACGATCCAGAACCACTGCTCGCTACCGGACAACGCCGGCCAGAAGCGCGCCAGCAGGAAGACCCCGGCCTTGACCATGGTTGCTGAGTGCAGATACGCGGAAACCGGCGTCGGTGCCGCCATGGCGTGAGGAAGCCAGAAGTGAAACGGAAATTGCGCGCTCTTGCTCAAGGCGCCAATCAGAATCAGCGTCAGTAGTACCGGATACAGGGCATGGGCACGAATAGCTTCCCCAGAGGCCAGCACCCGGTCCAGATCGTAGCTGCCGACCACGTGACCGAGCAGCATCATGCCGACCAGCAACGCCAGGCCGCCGACGCCGGTGACCATCAGTGCCATATAAGCGCCACGGCGTGCATCGGCGCGGTGGTGCCAGTAACCGATCAGCAGGAAGGAGAAAACGCTGGTCAGTTCCCAGAAAAACACGATTTGGATCAAATTGCCCGACATCACCAGTCCGAGCATGGCGCCCATGAATGCCAGAAAAAACGCGAAGAAGCGCGGTACCGGGTCATCCGGTGACATATAGTAACGGGCATACAGGGAAACCAGCGTGCCGATCCCCAGCACCAGCATCGAGAACAGCCAGGCAAAGCCGTCCATGCGCAGGGCGAAATTCAGGCCCAGGCTCGGCAGCCAGAAAAATTCTTCGCGAATCACGCCGCCATCAACGATTTGCGGATACCACAATGCCACCTGAATTGCGCCGGTCAGTGCGACCACTCCGGCCAGAATCGATTCAGCATTGCGTGCGTTGTGCGGCAAAAGTGCCGCCAGACAGCTGCCAATAAACGGCAGAAGCAGTAGAACTATCAGGGACATAGGCTTCTAATCTGCGGGGAAATGTCAAGGATCATACGTGCTGCACCCGGCATCACCAAACACCAAGGTGTCGCAGAATCCTACAAGCTTTGTAGACTGCGATTGATTGCGGCCTACAAAATAAACATTTGCTACACAGATTAAAGCCGGTTGCCGGATCAGTCCGCTTCGTTCAGACGCTCTTCTTCGGGTTGCTGCTGGATGGCTGGTTTGCCACGGCTTTTCATCTCGCTGACGATCACCCCGGCGACGATCAGTGCCGCGCCGAGCAAGGCGATGCCTGGCAAACGTTCACCGGCCAGGCGTCCGAAGATTCCGGCCCAGACCGGTTCGCCGGCATAAATCACGGTAGCGCGGGTTGGCGAGACGGTGCGTTGCGCCCAGTTCATCGCCACTTGAATCACTGCGCTCATGGCACCCAGGCCGATGGCGCTGATCACCAGCAGCCAGGAGAAATCCGGCAGGCGTTCGCCCGTGGGCACCACCATCAGGAACGACAGCAGCGACGCGGTTGCCAGTTGCACCACGGTAACCCGGCGTACATCGACCTTGCCGCCATAAGCGCTGATCAGAATGATCTCGGCTGCAATCGCGATGGCGCTCACTACCGTGGCAATTTCCCCGGAGCTGAACTGCAACGCCGCACCGTTGGGGCCTGAAAGCAGCATCAGACCGGCAAACGCCAGGGCGATGCCGATGCTGGGCATCAATCCCGGGCGCCGCCCGAGTACCAGCCACTGCAACAGCGGGACAAATGGCACGTACAGCGCCGTGATGAACGCGGACTGACTGCTGGGGATGGTCTGCAGGCCCATGGTCTGCAAGCCGTAACCGAGCATGATCGCGGCACCGATGGCGATGCCGGCCTTGAGTTCGACCAGGGTCAGCTCGCGCATGACACTCATTGAGAACGCCGCGACGATCAAGGCGGCGGCAGCAAAGCGCAGGCCGACAAAAAACATCGGTCCACTGACGGTCATGGCATGTTGCACAAGCAGGAATGTCCCGCCCCAGATCAAGGTGATCAGCACCAATACCAATTCTGCTTTGCTGAGTCGTGGCTTCATCAGGGTAGACTTCATGCTTTCACCGGGCTTGATCGCCTTGCGTATCGCCAAGGCACAACGCATCATGCGTCAAAAGGTGCGCAGTATACTGCGCAATCAGGTCAAGAGAGCAAACGATAGTGAATGACGACCATTCCCAACGCGCACCCGTGCTGCAACACGTCAGTCAAAATGTGCGTCGCCTGCGTAATGCACTGGATTTCAGCCAGACCGCGCTGGCGGAAAAATCCGGTGTCAGTCGACGCATGTTGGTGGCGATAGAAGCAGGGGAGAAGAACGTCAGCCTCGCGACGCTGGACCGGGTCGCCGAGGCGCTGGATGTCGCGTTCAGCGATCTGATTCAGGCGCCGGAAGGACGTGATCCCAGTCGCATCAACGAAATCGCCTGGGCAGGTTCGATTCCTGGTAGTCGAGCGGTGTTGCTGGCCAAGGCCACCGCCCGGCGTGAAGTGGAGCTATGGGAATTCTCCCTGGAACCCGGCGAAGTCTATGAGTCCGAAGCGGATCCGGATGGCTGGAGCGAGCAGGTGTATGTCGTGCATGGCCGCTTGACCATTAATCTGACGGACGAGGTTCGGCAGGTTGGCCCGGGTGAATTCTTCATGTTTGCCAGCAATCAGGCCCACAGCTATCGAAATGAAGGCGAGGTTACCGTGCGCTTTGTGCGCAACGTCGTGCTGTAGCGCGAGACCCTCGACTGTTTGCCCCGCTACAGCAGATCAACAGTTTGTGTACCAATGACTACTTTGCAAATCCCGACGCCAGGCTATTCTTGCGTTGATTCTTGTGTCGATAGCGTCGTTCAACTCCAGTTCAAGGGCGGGCACGGGCTGTGCACTGTCATCTGGATCGACGCCAGCCCGAGCGCGGCCTTTCCTAGGTGAACCCCCAATGATCTCCCCGATTCAGCAAGCCGTTGACCCTTCTCGTAGCGCCGACATCCTGGTGGTCGGCGGCGGCTTGAGCGGCAGCATGCTCGCCGTGCAACTGCTGCGCCTGCCCGGTACGCGACATATCCTGATTGTCGAACCACGGGAAGAGCTGGGCCGAGGCGAAGCCTACAGCGCCACCGAACTGGGCCATACGCTCAACGGCAATGCGGCGCGGATGAGCGTCGATCCCGACAATGCCGATGATCTGACCCAATGGCTGACTGATTTCATCGCTGGCGGTGGCTGGCCTGAATCCGATCAACAGCACGTGCCGATTGCCGAGTTGTTTCCGCCTCGGGGCATTTTCGGCCTGTATGTGCAACAGCGCCTGGCCGAGGCCCGTGTGCTTGGCGCGACTCGGGGTTCCTCGGCGGAGCATGTGCGTGGCGAAGTGGTGGATCTGCAAGTCAGTGAAACCGGGGTGACGCTCGATCTCGCCGACGGTCAACGACTCTCAGGTCGCCACGCTGTGCTGGCAACCGGCATGTATGCCGCTGCGCGCACGCCGCAACGCCAATCCAGCGGGCTCAACGCAGCGGCCGTCGACCCTTGGGATGTCAGTGCCATGCGCCAGCTCGATCCCCTATCGCGGGTATTGATCATCGGTTCGGGTTTGACCATGGTTGATGCCGTGGTCTCGTTGCAGCAGGCCGGCCATCGCGGACCTGTCGAAATATTCTCGCGCCACGGGCTGCTGCCCCATGTGCGCCGTCAACCACCGATCTGGGTGGATTTTCTCGCCGAGGACCCGAGCATTCGCAGTACCCGGCAATTGGTGCGCAAGTTGCGCGAGCAATGTGAATTGGCCATCGAGAACGGTATCGACTGGCAAGCGCCGCTGGACACGGTGCGAGCCAATATCGGACGACTGTGGAATCAGGCTACTGACGTGCAGCGTCGCCAATTCGTACGCCATGTGCGGCCATGGTGGGAGAGCCACCATCACCGTTCGCCGCCGCCTGGCGCTGCAGTGCTTAGCCAATTGATCAAACAGGGGCGCGTGACTATTCAGGCTGCTTCGTTGCAAGGTTTTGAAACGCTGCCTTCAGGTCAGTTGCAGATTCGCATTCGTCGGCGCGGTGAGCAGGAAACGTCGCTGGTGACCGGGGATGCGTTGATCAACTCCACGGGAATCGAATACGACTGGCGGCGGGTCGACCGCCCGCTGCCTCGACAGTTGCTCGCCCGTGGTCTGATTCAGCCAGGGCCGCTGGCATTGGGCATCGCTGCGGACACTGGCGGTGCAGTGCTGGATGCGCAAGGGCAAATATCTTCGCGGCTGTTCGCCATGGGTCCGCCGTTGCGCGGCGTGTGGTGGGAAAGCACCGCCGTGACCGACGTGGCGCTACAGGCCAAAGCCCTGGCTGCGCGGCTGGCGGGTTAATACCTCGCCGACGTCGTTGGAGCGGGGCTTGATCGTGGCCATAATCCTTATTCCCTATTCCCCCTCTAGCAATTGCGGCCCCGAACCCTGCTCGCCCAACTTATCCCCCCAGTTGCGTAGCGGACAGGCATCCATCGACAGGCAACCGCAGCCAATGCACCCGGTGAGCTGGTCACGCAGCGCGGTGAGCCGATTGATCCGGTCATCCAGTTCGGTTTTCCATTGCGCCGACAGCTTGTGCCAGTCGGCGGCAGTGGGTGTGCGGCCTTCGGGCAAGGTTTGCAAGGCTGCGTGGATGCTGGCCAACGGCAGGCCCAAACGCTGCGCCACCTTGATCAACGCCACGCGCCGCAGCATTTCCCGGGGATAACGCCGCTGGTTGCCGGCATTGCGCTGGCTGCTGATCAGCCCCTTGCTTTCGTAAAAGTGCAACGCCGTCACGGCCACGCCGCTGCGGGTCGCCAGTTGGCCGACGGTGAGCTGTCGATTCGGGTTTATCGGCTTGGCATCGTTCATGGCGATTTGCTGCTTGACCTCTAGTTAACTAGAGGTTTTACCCTTCGAGGCCTGAGTTCGCAATCGACTTTGGTCAAGACAGTGGAGAAATGACATGACGCAACCTGTGAGCCATCGCCTGGTCAATCAACTTATCGAGTTCACGACCGACTCGCGCCAGCAGCCGGCATTGGTCGCGGCGCTGCTCGATCAGGTCGAGCGTTTCACCTGCACCTATCCGGGATTCATCAGCGCCACGGTCCAGGCCAGCGATGACGGTCGGCGCGTGCTCAATCAGGTGTTGTGGCAATCAAGGACGGCCAGTGAAGAAGCCTTGCGCAGCGCCGAGCAGGATTTCACGGCGTTCCTGCGCGAACACCGCGTCACCGCAGTCAACTTTAACGCCTATCAAGTGCTGGGCCGGGTTACCCCGACCCGCTAGGGCAGGGCGAGCGTCAGACCGAGAGCTGCATCAACCGGTCGCCTTGCAGATTTTCACCGGGACGCCGTTTGTTTACGGCCAGTTCGCCGATATTGATCAGCCGAGTGCGGGTGACGTTACGGCTCAAGCCCAGCAGTGCGGCGGTGTGAACCTGATTGCAGTGGCTGAAACGATAGGCCGCACGCAGTAACGCGTCCTCGACTTTTTCATGCAGCGCGCCAGCCTGTTCTTCGAACAGTTTCTGGAACGCCCGGTTCAGCAGGGCTTCAGCCGAGTCGTCAAGGGCCGCTGAGTCTTCCTGACGCTCGATACGCAGATTGGACAAGCGCAGATCATCACGCTGAATCACCCCATCGCGGCACACCAGCAAGGTGTGATGAATGACGTTTTCCAGTTCACGAATGTTGCCCGGCCAACTGTAGCCTTTGAGTTTCTGCTCGGCTTCGCTGTTCAGCCGAATTGAACCGTAGCCCAGACGGCGGCTGTAAACCTCGATGAAATGCCGGGTCAGCGGCAGGATATCACCGGGACGTTCGCGCAACGGTTGCAGTTCCAGATTGACCACGTCCAGCCGGTAGTACAAATCCTCGCGGAAATGTCCGGCATTGATGGCTTTTTCCAGCTGCACGTTGGTGGCCGCCAGCACCCGGACGTTGATCGGAATGCTTTTGCGTGAACCCAGACGCACCACTTCGCGTTCTTGCAACACGCGCAGCAACTTGACCTGGATCGGCATGGGCAAATCGCCGATCTCATCGAGGAACAAGGTGCCGCCATTGGCTTCTTCGAACCAGCCCGCCTTGGCGCCGAGGGCGCCGGTGAAAGCGCCTTTTTCATGGCCGAACAGCTCGGCCTCGACCAGCGATTCGGAAAAAGCCCCGCAATTGACGGCAACGAAAGGCAGATTACGCCGCTCGCTCAGATTATGGATATGCCGCGCCACCAATTCCTTGCCGGTGCCGGTTTCACCGATGATCAAGACGCTGGCGTCGCTGGGCGCAACCTGCTGCAAATGCGCCAGCAGGGCTTTGGATTTCGGGTCTTCGAACACCTGCGCGGTGGCCCGGATCGAGGTGGCCAGCGCCGGGTTGGGCGGCAACGTCAGTAACTGCATAGGGTTCACTTCTGCGGCGGCAGATCGTTGGCGATCATTTCGCCGAACGGTCCGGTCAGGTTGGTGATGCCGCGTCCGGCCAGGCTGCGATATGGTTCCGGCAACAGCGGGAAGACCAGCTCGGCGAAGCGATAGGCTTCTTCCAGATGCGGGTAACCGGAGAAGATGAAACTTTCGATGCCCAGGTCAGCGTATTCCTTGATGCGCTCCGCCACTTCCTGCGGGTTGCCCACCAACGCCGTGCCGGCACCGCCGCGTACCAGACCGACCCCGGCCCACAGGTTCGGGGCGATTTCCAGGTTGTCGCGACGGCCGTCGTGCAAGGCCGCCATGCGCCGTTGGCCTTCGGAATCAAAGCGCGAGAAGGACTTCTGCGCAGCGGCAATGGTTTCGTCGCTGATGTGTTCGATCAGTTTACTGGCCGCTTGCCAGGCTTCGGCGCTGGTCTCGCGCACGATCACATGCAGGCGAATGCCGAACTTCACCGTGCGACCCTTGCGCGCAGCCCGCTCACGCACATCGGCAAGTTTTTCCGCAACCGCTGCGGGCGGTTCGCCCCAGGTCAGGTAAACATCCACTTGCTCGGCAGCCAGATCGTGGGCGGCCTCGGACGAGCCACCAAAATACAGCGGCGGATAGGGCTTCTGGATCGGTGGATACAGCGCCTTGGCGTTCTGCACGCGCAGGTGCTTGCCTTCGAAATCCACAGCTTCGCCTTGCAGCACACGACGCCAGATTTGCAGAAATTCGTCAGTGACTTCGTAGCGTTCGCTGTGATCGAGGAAGCTGCCGTCACCACGGTTTTCGTCAGGATCACCGCCGGTTACGACGTTGATCAACAGGCGCCCGCCGGACAAGCGGTCCAGGGTTGCGGCCATGCGCGCCGACACCGTCGGGGAAATGATGCCTGGGCGGATCGCCACGAGATATTTCAGGCGTTCGGTCAGCGGCACCAAGGCCGAAGCGATCACCCACGAGTCTTCGCAGGAACGTCCGGTGGGAATCAAGACGCCGTGGTAACCGAGATCGTCGGCAGCCTGGGCCACCTGCTTCAGGTAATTCAACGTGACCGGTCGCGCGCCTTTGGTGGTACCTAGATAGTGGCCGTCGCCGTGGGTTGGAAGAAACCAGAAAACATCCATGACAAATCCTTTAAGTGTTCGGGCGGGTGCTGTACCTGTTGAACAGCTGTTGCTCAGTCAGCAGTAGGGTGCAGTTATAAAGCGCCTGGTTTATTCCGCAAAAGAACGTATATCCATATTTTTAGATCTTAAAGGAATAAACAAGAGCCGCCGAAGCCGTAGCGATGCGGGTTGAAGCCCTGTGCGCCGTTGTTTGCCTATATCCTCGGCCGGTCTACTCCGATCTACTCTTTGAGACTTGCGCTCATGCTGCACAAAAACCTTATCCGCCGTCTGGACCTGATCACCCTGCAGGTGTTTGTCGCGGTGCATGAAGAAGGCACCTTGACCCGCGCTGCGGCGCGGGAGGCGATTGCGGTTTCCGCCGCAAGCAAGCGTCTGATGGAGCTGGAGGATGCGCTGGGAATCGGCTTGTTTGTGCGCAACGCCAAGGGCATGACCCTTACAGCCGCCGGGGAAACTCTGCTGCACCACGCCCGACGGATGTTGTTCGATGTGGAAAAGATGGGCATGGAACTGGGCGAACACGTGCAAGGGCTGCGCGGTTACGTGCGAATGCAGGCCAATCTTTCGGCGATTATTCAGTTTCTGCCCGAAGACCTGCACGAGTTCATCGCCTGCCACGCGCAGGTCAAGGTCGACCTCGAAGAGCGCCCCAGCACCGGCGTGGTTCAGGGCGTGATCGATGGCGTCGCGGACATCGGCATCTGTTCCGCCGACACAGACACCCACGACCTGTACAGCGTGCCATATCGCCGCGACAAACTTGTCGTGGTGATGCGCCCCGATCATCCACTGGCCAGGCTGGATCAGGTGGCGTTCGTCGATACGCTGGACAGCGATCATATCGGCCTGCACGCCGCCAGTTCGATCCATATGCGCACCCAGGCGGCGGCCCGTTCAGCGGGGCGTGTGTTGCGCCTGCGCATCCATGTGCCGGGCTTCGATGCGGTGTGCCGCATGGTTCAGGCCGACATGGGCATTGGCATTTTGCCGCTCAAGGCCTTTGAATTGTTTGGTCGCGCACTGGGCCTCACTGCCGTCGCGTTGAACGACGACTGGTCCGAGCGCACGCTGGTTCTGGTCACTCGCGAGCAGGACGCGTTGTCCCCGGTAAGCCGAATGCTGTTTGAGCATTTGCGCGGTCTTGAAAACCGGTAGGAGGGGACCCGGTCGTTCGCGTTTCGCGAACGACCTTTGCCAACTGAAGGTTGGATTTATCCGCGCCCGGTCCTCTACGCTGGGCCCATATTCCAAGAATAAAAGAGGTAACTACCATGACTGCCCCTCTTAACGGCATTCGCGTCATTGAAATCGGCACCTTGATCGCGGCGCCTTTCGCTGCCCGGCTGATGGCCGAGTTCGGTGCCGAAGTAATCAAGATCGAGGCCATGGGGCAGGGTGATCCTCTTCGCAAATGGCGAAAACTCCATGAAGGCACGTCCTTGTGGTGGTACCTGCAATCACGCAACAAGAAATCCCTCGCGCTAAATCTGAAGTCCCCCGAAGGCATTGCCATCGTCAAGCAGCTGGCCGAAAGCACCGACGTGCTGATCGAAAACCTGCGCCCCGGCGCCCTGGAAAAACTTGGCCTGGGCTGGGACGTGCTGCATGCCTTGAATCCGAAATTGACGCTGGTACGGATTTCCGGCTACGGCCAGACCGGCCCTTATCGTGACCGGCCAGGCTTCGGTGCAATCGGCGAGGCCATGGGCGGGATTCGTTACACCACCGGCACGCCGGGCACGCCACCGGCCCGGGTTGGCGTCAGCCTCGGAGATTCTCTGGCGTCGATGCACGCGGTGATGGGCGCATTGATGGCATTGTTGCGGGTCAAGACCGGGCAAGGCGACGGGCAGATTGTTGATGTATCCCTGGCGGAAAGCGTATTCAACGTGATGGAAAGCCTGGTGCCCGAATACGACATGCTCGGTCACATTCGCGAGCGCAGCGGTGGTGCCTTGCCGGGCATTGCCCCGTCCAACACCTATCCGACCGCCGATGGTGCCTATGTGGTCATCGCCGGGAACAGCGACCCGATCTTCAAGCGGCTGATGCTGGCCATCGGGCGCAGCGATTTGGGCGACAACCCGGAATTTGCCCACAACGATGGCCGTGCCGCTCAATGCGCGCTGCTCGACGAAGCAATCAGTGTCTGGTCTTCCAGTCTGCCCATCGACGAAGTGCTGCGCGTGCTGGAGCAGGCCGAAGTCCCTGCCGGGCGGATCTACAACGTCGCCGACATCGTGGCCGATCCTCACTATCAGGCGCGAGGCATGATCCTTGATGCCGAGCTGCCTGGCGGTGCCGCAGTGAAAATGCCTGGCATCGTTCCCAAACTTTCGGAAACACCCGGTGAAGTGAACTGGCAAGGGCCGAGCCTGGGCCAGCACACCGACAGCGTGCTCGACAGTCTGGGCATTACCGCTGCCGACATCCAACGTCTCAAGCAGGAAGGAGTGGTGCAATGATCACTGACTTTTCCGAGCGCCTGATCGTCCAGGAAGTTGCCCCGCGCGACGGCTTGCAGATCGAGCCGAAGTGGGTGGAGACCGCCGACAAGATCGCGCTGATTGATCAGCTGTCACTGGCAGGCTTTTCCCGGATCGAAGCAGGATCTTTCGTTTCTCCCAAGGCGATTCCGGCCCTGCGCGATGGCGATGAAGTCTTTCGTGGCATTCGTCGTCAGGCGGGCGTCATCTACGTCGCGCTGATTCCCAACCTCAAGGGCGCGCAACGTGCGCTGGATGCGGGCGCCGATGAGTTGAATCTGGTGATGTCCGCCAGCCAGACGCACAACCTGGCAAACATGCGTATGCGTTGCGAGCAATCCTTGACAGCATTCGGCGATGTGGTGGCGTTGGCTCGCGGTACGACCCTGAGCCTCAATGGCTCAATCGCCACCACCTTTGGTTGCCCGTTCGAAGGACCGATCAGCGAAGACCGCGTGCTGCAAATCGTCGACGCCTACCTGGAACTGGGCATGCAAGGCATCAGTCTGGCGGACACCACCGGCATGGCCAATCCACGTCAGGTGCATCGGCTGGTCCAGCGAGTCTTGAGCCGGGTTCCGGCAGCGGCGTTGACCTTGCACTTTCATAACACGCGAGGGCTTGGCCTGAGCAATGTGCTGGCAGCGTATGAGGCTGGGGCGCGGCGCTTTGATGCGTCCCTCGGTGGCCTCGGCGGTTGCCCGTTCGCACCGGGTGCATCCGGGAACATCTGCACCGAGGATCTGGTGAATATGTGCGAGGAAATGGGTATCCAGACCGGTATCGACTTGCCGCACCTCCTGAAACTTTCCCGGCAATTGCCGGACGTGCTGGGCCATGAAATGCCCGGTCAGGTCGCCAAGGCGGGCCGCAATAGCGACCTGCATCCAGCACCGACCAACCTGCCGGGTTGAGTCAACGCAATACCGTTAGCGCTTGAACGGGGCCAGTGCCCCTTCCGACCAGACAACAAAAACAAACGGCCTCCTTTGAAGGGGCCGCCTGGAGACACGCACATGACCGTTTCTGTTTTGAACGCAGGCAGTACGCCCGCGCAGATCGCCGACGCCGAAAAATCGCTGGTTCGCAAAGTGGCATGGCGGCTGATGCCGCTGATCATGGTGTGCTACCTGTTCGCATTTTTCGACCGCATCAACATCAGCTTCGCCAAGTTTCAGTTACAGGCGGACCTCAGCCTTAGCGATACCGCCTATGGTCTGGGTGCCGGGCTGTTCGTGGTCGGTTATGTGCTGTTCGAAGTGCCCAGCAACATGATGCTGTACAAGGTCGGCGCGCGGCGCTGGATCGCCCGGATCATGATGTCGTGGGGTGTCGCGACGGCCTTGATGGTGTTCGTCAACACTGAATGGCAGTTCTACGTACTGCGCTTCATCATCGGCGCCATGGAAGCCGGTTTTGCTCCGGGCGTTTTGTATTACCTGACCTTGTGGTTTCCGCAGACCTACCGTGGCCGAATCACCTCGATTCTGTTCCTGGCTTCAGCGTTCGCCGGGCTGATCGGCGCGCCGGTTTCTGGTCTGGTATTGGGGCACATGGACGGTTTGCTCGACATGCGCGGCTGGCATTGGCTGTTTCTGCTCGGCGGCTTGCCTTGCATCGGGCTGGGATTGTTGGTGCTGCTCGTACTCAAAGACAAGATCGCCGACGCCCATTGGCTGACATCTGAAGAAAAAACCTACCTCTCCAGTCGCGTCGCGCAACATGAACCGCACAAACATGGCGGCTCACTGCTGAGCGCGCTGAAGATGCCCGGCTTCCTCATGTTGGGGCTGATTTACTTCCTGATCCAGGTGGCGTCCTACGGCCTGAATTTCTGGGCACCACAACTGATTCGCAGTGCAGGCACGGAAAGCCCGGTGGTGATTGGCTTGCTGACGGCGATTCCGTACATCTTCGGTGCGATCAGCATGGTGGTGGTCGGTCGTCTGTCCGACTCCAGCGGCGAACGGCGCAAATACGTCTGCGGGCTGGTGGTCCTGGGCGCCGTGGGTTTCTTCAGCGCCGGGATTTTCGCCCAGCACACGGTGTTCCTGATCATCTCTCTGGCCATGCTCGGCGCAGGCATCGTCGCCTCGATCCCGGCATTCTGGACCTTACCTCCAAAACTGCTGGCTGGCGCGGGTGCCGGTGCAGCCGGTGGTATCGCCCTGATCAACACGCTCGGCCAGTTCGGCGGCATCGTCAGCCCGGTGATGGTCGGCCGCATCAAAGACCTGACCGGCAGCACCACGCCAGCGCTCTACGTCATCGGCGTCTCCAGCCTGCTCGCCGCCGCGCTGTTGCTGTGGGGGTTGCCGACGAAGTTGCGGACGTTGGATAAGAATGAGGGTTAGGACTGAGTTCATGAAGGTTGCCATTTTGGCAACCCATGGCTAGTGTCAGCAAAAAAATCTACAGAGATGCTGATGCATATACGTAAGGACATGAAAGGCATGAATTGCTTAGGCGAACGTCTTGTTAATCACATTGATTCGCCCGAGGATTATCAGAGCAAGTTGGACGTCATTGAGAAGTTAACCGACGGCCAAGCCCTGACTCCGGTCGAAAGCAACTTGCTTGATATCTTGTGTGACACAGTTGAGCTCTACGAGAACAGGGCACCGCAGCTGTCTGCGTTCAATGCGCGTATCGAAGGCTTGAGCGAAGTGGACCTGATCAAGGCGTTGATGCTGCAGAACAAGCTGACAGGTGCCGATCTTCCGGAGATCGGCGATAAAAGCGTGGTGTCGCGTATTCTCAATGGGGAGCGCAAATTGACCGTTGAAATGGTTGCTCGCCTGGCGACGCGCTTTCATCTGTCACCCGGCGCGGTTATTCATTACATTGCTAAATGACTGCATGGGGTCACTACTGACTCGATTCTATCGGAGCGTCGTCGTCTGGTTGATTCATGTGTGTTTCGCCTCAATGAGCAGGGCCAGATGTACTAATCGCCTGGCCCTGCGTTTGTCGCTCAATCACCACTCACTTTTCAGGAGGTACGATAGTTGGACAATAGGTGCCATAACCGCTCCGGCAGGTCTAGGAACCAGACACAAATAGTCTTCGGATTCAGCAGGCACTTGAAGAAAAATAATACCCAAGTGCGCCCTAAATTGGATTCTCACCTTAGGTCACGCCGCATAGGGGTCCCTGTGATACCATGGATGCACATTGTATTACCGCTAACCTCATAACCCCTGCGTAAGTAGAACTTCAATGCGCTAATCGTGCTGGTGAGCACACTTCTGGTTACGCCCATCCCCAATAAGTAGCTTTCAAGGCCATTTATCAGGATCGTGCCTACCCCACAGCGGAGGAAGTCTGGTGACACATAACATAAAGAGATTTCTCCAGCTGTTGTAACCATACCAACACCCGCAATGTGATCGTCAATAGTAGCAACGTTTAAAAAAAGGGATTGGGACTTAATCCATTTCATTAAGTGCGCTTCAGTCTTATTGGAAAGCCAGGACTCGATCAAACCGGCCTCATTGCAGTGATCTAATATGCAAGATTCCGTGATGGAACGCGTTAAGACATCAATCATTGCCTTGATGTCTTCGGTTCTTGCTTCACGGCTTTGGATATTCGTTTTCATCACTATGCACCTCCGGTTTGAGTTTTAAAAACCAAAGATATCCTTAGGTGAGCGCATTCCTTGGTTAATGCAGAAACCTTATGAATGATATGACCGGGAAAATGCACGATACGTCCAGGCTTGGCAGACACCGTTTTTACAATCTCGTTATTTGAATCATAAAAGATTAATTCACCGCCCCAGTTTTTGTCCCAATCAGAATGAGCGTAGTAAATCGTTGAAAAATAGTTGACACTATTTTCATTGTCTTTGTGACAATACCCTTCCGCGCCAAAAGTATGAGCGTTTGCGTAAATTCGGAGCGGCTCATGCCCCTGCAATAAAACGGCGCCGAGAATTTGCCACAATTCATAGATCGGAGATGATGAAAGGGATTTAAGTTCGGTCGCGCAAGACGACCTGTTTACTATGCCTCCCCCCGCAAAATGCGAATGCCAGTAACAATACTTATCGGAAGCAACATTTGACCTCCAGCCAAATTGCCAAATTGGCTGGTTCAATCGCAATGATAGTTTTTTGCGCAGCGTCGAAGGTACCAAGTCGTCATAAATTAGAATCTGTTGGTCTGACATAACTTTCTCCATAAAAAAACAGAACATATTCCAGGTTGCGAAGTGGATAAGAATACTTTATTTGCTCTACACCATGAGACAGAAATACACCGCAGCCGATTTTATGAGCCAGTACACAAAGTAACTGCGATGCCGCACCAATGAACACCCAGTTGTCCCTCGCGGAGGTAAACTCTTTGGGTGACATAAAAAAACCAATGCAAAATGCGTTTTCATTAATGGTCGCCTGTGAGCGAAACTCAGTTACTAGCGGCTTCACTTCCACGTCCGTCAATTTGCGTACATCTAGAGAAGGCGATACTAAACTTGTATGATCGACCATCAATTCCATAGCCTGAATCAGTTTCGTTTTTTGATAGATATTTAAGTCTCTTCCCGTTAAGCTTCGGGAAGTACGCCTTCCTTCCCAATTGACCTCCTTAAGGTCAAATTCAGTCTCAAAGCGACGACAGAACTGATTGTCGCCAAACAAAGACATTGAAAGAGAGGATTTAACATCATTGAGGCCTGAGAGGACCAGTGACAACAAAAACAGGTCTTGGTCTATTAGCATCGAAGCCCAATGCTTGTCGATACTGATTACAGTCATAGTTCTATCCTTGCAATGCATAGTGCCATGTTATTGTCACGCGATCTGCATGCGGTCAGCGTCAGGTTTTTTAAACATTTGGGCAGGTGATGGTTCAAGGTTGATAGCATATGACCCAGCTCCAGGTAGATAGCGACAAAAGCACCGGCGTCACTGTATTTCTCAAGCACTCTATCTAACTCCATTATTATTTCCAGACGACCCTCGTTCTGAAGGTTGCTTGTTAAAGAGCCAGTAATGCGATCTGAATGGGGGTAATACTCTATTATAGTATCTTTAAGTATTATAATAGGCCTCAATGAGTGAATTCCTCCATTGGAGGGGTAGAGTCGAATTGCCCCATGCCCTAAAGTTTTGAAGCCCCAGTCCGTCCGTCCTCGATTACGAAATACATCCCTTATTCGATGAGCAAAATACTGCTCAGAACTACTTAGTTTCTGAATAAGTGTTATATCATCCTCTGCTAGATGAGCTCCAGTTTCAAATCTACCAAACAGTTTTGATGCTAGTAGTCTGTTTGCTGCCTTTATAGCTCCCGCCGAGTCATAGCAGGTGTGACGATTTTCCAGGAAGAGTGCTGCGCTGTACAAGCATCCGATGTTTTCCTCTACATTGCATGGTGTATGAGAAATTAAGTATTTGAGTGTAACGTTGTTCTTTGTGCGTGTAGTACTTAAGGAAAGGTTGTAACAGATTAATAGTCTTTTTTTCTTTGAGTAACCAGCTATCTCCATTTAATATCTCCCGGAAAGTTAGTTTTAAAATGTAGCCAGTATATAAGCCCTATTCGGAATAAATAGCTAACGCCAACAGCATGAATGACCAACTCCAGAGGGATGTATTTGAACGTTATGAAGATGGATGCAGGAAAAAAGTAGATTGTGAGCATTAGCAAATTAGCGCGGTACAGCAGCATATTCTTGCCCCCTAGCCTGATCGTGCCGTTGATTGAAATAACCGCGATCATGGCAGGGAAATATAGAATAGGGGTTGCAATTTTGAGGAATAACTCATCAGTGTGCGGAGGGTATAGGCAGTAAGCAATCGATAGTAATAAACAAGGCACGTACCACGTGAATCTTACTGTATATAGGAAGTCAGATAATGAAAAAAAACTTGCGCTTGGAGTTGCGGTGGATATTAACAAGTTAACTATTTTGCTAGATATTAGCCACATCGCAGCCATGAAGGCCAGCGGGGTGCGATATTGTTGATATTCCAGACCCGTCGTGACAAACGTAGCCGCAGTAATGCATAGTAACGACGCCGAGATCGTAAGTGCTGTACCTAGTTCCGGGATCAGGATGGCCCTTTGTGCACTCAAGTTATGAGATACGCTCTTGTACTTAAACCAGTTTCCACGGGCTGAACGGGGTGTTAACTTTGTAGCCTTTTTCGAACTGTAGTAATAGGTGGTGATATCCATTATTAGTAAAGCTAACCCCGTCCCAACCAGGTTTTCGTCATCCAATAATACTCCAAAGGAAAGGTATATTAAGATTGCCCAAAATAGCAGAAGTGTTTGCGTTATCAAAACAACTCGACACTTGTCATACTTGATAAGTACGCATTGGTTTAGTGAGTTTACTGTTGATAGAGTAAGCGATATCGCACGAAGAATTATAAACGTCGCGGTATCCAGCCTAAGCCCTCCTGCTAAATGCAGTAAGATTAGCGACACCACTATGTACGTGACCGCTGTCAAGCACGCTGCTGGATACACAATCGCTAGAACGCTAGAATAGGCCGTATGAATTTCTTTTTTTGCCATCTGTATATACACAATGAACCAGGGCGTGAGCAAGGCAGAAAAAAAAGCGAGAACATCAATGTTTAGGCTTACGAATCCAAAATTTGATGTCCAGAGTTTTTGCAAGATTATGACTGATAACAGTGGTTTGCTTATGTCCGCAAATCCGGATAAAACAATATAGTATCCATTATTGTCAGCTGTCTTTTTCACGATATACAGCTCCAAAAGTGCCTGTATAGAATGGAAGCTCTTGTGTGTCGTCTATCTGCAGTAGCGTTGAAAGCTTATGGTCCGCAGTTGCAGGTGTTACAACACCCTGTACGTTAAAGCATGCGGCTGAGATAACAAATTCGTGCATGATTCTTCCGGCTTCGATCATGAGGCTTCTCAACGCTCGATCATGCCTATACCTCCAAGCATATATATCAGGGCTGATTGTAAGGACAATAGTGTAGTTCGCAGTTAATGCTGCCTTCATACCCCAATTTATTTCATGCATCTCGCTCCTGAAACATCCTTCCCGAAAAAGATTTATTGTTGCTGTCTCGGCGTCAATTTCGTAGATGCCCTCAGGTAATTCGTTAATGTTGTAAATTATTACATAAATATTGAATGCGCAGCCGTAACTTATTACGTGCCGCTCTTCTGTTGATGTTGTCCTTCTCAGGTCGAATGTCCTTGAGATGCGTAGCGTTGCATCCGAAAAAATCGAAAGGGCTTTTTTTCTAGACAACCCAAGCATTCCGAATGAGCGTCTGGTTCTTCTCTTTGCCATTGCTTCGTAGCAGTTCGCAAAACATTCAGATGTTTTTTCTAAGTCGGTTTGTAATGCTATCTGGATTAACTTATTGCTTTTATGAGTCAGTTTCGGACACGCACCTTCTTCTAGATAGTTTGAAAAAAGTTTTTCCAGTACCTGTTCTCTGTCAATGTCGCTGTCGACGTATTGGATGCATCGAGAAGAAAGATACAGTGGAAGGGCTGCGTCCCAACCGCGGGTCAGCCAATGTTTGATTTGGCGGGAGCACAGATCAACTCCTTGTCTTTTCGATTTGATTTCAGTCTCAAACGTATCTTCACATAATCGTTTTAAAAGATTTTTATTTGCTTCGTAGACTTGGCCTGTTATTAAGTCCTGGACTTCAACGGCTTCTTTGTCTAAGGAAAAATCTAAGTGTAAATTATTTTTCATTCCTGCTTCCTCGCGCCTAGCATCAAAGCACACATTACACCCTCCTCGAGAGGGTTTAAGTGAAAAAGCTCCTCAATCTTTTTCGAGTTTAATCCATATTGAACCTTCGAGAGGTATCCCGCTTTATCGGCCAATAGTTCTAGATTTGAGACTGCATGGCCTGCATCCAGGTGAACGGATCGGAAAGTCCTAGGTTCCCTGTACCTAAACATGTTTCTTTCCCATATGCTTGTTAGAACAATTATGTACTTAACTGGAAACGTTACATATTTCTCTGGCTCCCCGAACGCATCTCGATAAGTACTACGAGAGATATCAGCGCCTAGATTTGCAAAAGAATTGTTTCCGCTGCAATAATGGAAGGCATTACGCCCATCCATTTCGATAACATAAGCTTCTGTGGGGTGCCGGCCGCCTCCGCTGGGTATGCATTTTCTGCTGATTGGTTTGCTCCCTGTTACATCCCGGAGCGACTGTGTACCAAACGTGGCGACCACCATGTTAAACACAGGCGTCAGTCCTACTTCTTCCCTGTTTATGCACAACGCATTAAGGGTTTCGTTGGCAGCAAGGATGTGTGGCTCGTAGACTGCTCCAGTTACGGACTTGAATCTTTGCTGTTCAGTCTCCCCGCTAAGATAGCTAGACATCATGTTCGAATCTTTCCGCCATCCATCTTTACTATAGTTGAAGAATGGATAATCATATGTTCTTTTAAGATACTCAGAAGCAAGTCTCCAATTGTATTTATTCCCATTATCTGGTTTGGCTATATCAGTAGCGCCTACTCTTACAGCCAGTCGATGATCCAGTAGCTTTTCCCTTGTCGCTACGTTGACATCATCGCCCTCTGTAATGAATCGTGATTTAGATACAGGATATAACTTGATGTCGAACAGAAGGGTGCTTACCTCGCGACAGATCTCATATCTGTTAGGTGAGCTCACCAAATAGGCTAGGTCTTTACCGTCAAAGGTATCAATTCTCAGGTCTTTGTTTGTCGTAATCATGGCGCTTAGATAGGGAGGCTTGCCTCCCTATCGCTCCTCTTTATTTTAGTTAATGGTTAACACCGCCGTCACCATGCTGCAATGCACCCTCATTACGTTCTACAAGTTTGAAGTCTTGAGTATCAGTTGATGTAGTCATTTTTACTTCTCCGATATTAAATTAACATCTTTTTCTAAAGATGCCGTTAATAAACTAGACACCTCTGGAAAGGTCGTCAAGCATGCATTTTAAAAACTATCCGTTCAGCTAGTCCGGTTGTTTTGGTAAGCAATTCTATAGGCAAGTTCACTGTTTCCATTTTGGCCACAATTCCCCCATCATTTGTGCCTGAATAATATTTATATGTGAGGAAAGAAGGATAAATATTCTGATGTCCTACATAAATCGATGGGGTGCTCCTACTTTTTATTTTAAGTAAGACCGTCCTCTTGAGTAGTTGCAGAGTCGGCTGACATGCCACTGCTAGCACGTCCCTATTACCTGCCGCACCTAGGTGCGTGTCTGCCTGCTCGCTGAGGGCGGTTAATACGCTGGCGCAAGCTTATAAATGTCTGCACATGGCTGCCGGGGCAGGATTTCAACAGAGGCAGCAGCGAAGGTGAACGGGCCGGTTGTCCAAGGGTACGGCGAAACGCCAGATCAGAAAGCGTCCTGTGGAGGCGACAGGCCTTTTCCTGTCTGTAACGCCCGTCGTTCCTTCGAAACTTTTGCCGCGCCGCTCCTGTCACTTTTAAACACCTCAGACAGGGAATCAGGCGATGGCAAGGGCAATCTGGAAAGGCGCGATCAGTTTTGGGCTGGTGCATATTCCCGTCGCGCTGGTGTCGGCGACGTCTTCGCAAGGCGTTGATTTCGACTGGCTCGACAAGCGCAGCATGGAGCCCGTGGGCTACAAGCGTATCAACAAGGTCACCGGCAAGGAGATGACCAAGGAAAACATCGTCAAGGGCGTGCAGTACGAGAAGGGCCAATACGTGGTGCTCAGCGAAGAGGAAATTCGCGCCGCGCACCCCAAGTCGACCCAGACCATCGAAATCTTCGGCTTCGTCGACAGCGAGCAAATCCCTCTGCAACACATCGAAACCCCGTATTTCCTGGCGCCGGACAAACGCGGCGAAAAGGTCTACGCGTTGCTTCGCGAAACCCTGAATGAAACCAAAAAGGTCGCCCTGGCCAATGTGGTGCTGCACACCCGCCAGCATCTGGCGGCGGTGATGCCGCTGGAGTCGGCGATGGTGCTGGTGATTCTGCGCTGGCCTTCGGAAGTGCGCGGCCTGGAGACGCTGGAGCTGACCGATGCGGTCACCGACGTGAAGCTCAGCAAGGCGGAGCTGAACATGGCCAAGCGCCTGGTCGAAGACATGAGCGCTGACTGGCAGCCGGAGGATTATCGCGACACCTTCCAGGATCAGATCATGCATCTGGTGGAAACCAAGGCGCGCGAAGGCAAACTCGAGACGGTGGAAACCGATACCGAAGACACTGAGCGTAAAAGCGCTGATGTCATCGACCTTACCGAGCTGCTCAAGCGCAGTCTGGCGGGTAAAAGTGCTGGCAGTAAAAGTCCGGCCAAACCGGCCAGCAAGTCCACTACCAAGACAGCCGCCGAGGCACCGGCAAAACGTCGAGCCCCGGCGCGCAAGAAAACCACCAAGGCTTCCTGACAACAGGCTAGAGGATCGACAATGGCCAAGCCGGTGAGTGAATACGCACGCAAGCGCAATTTCGACATCACTTCCGAGCCCGCGGAGTCGCCTGCCCGCGGCAAGAGCAAGGAAAAGGGCAAGGACGCCGGGAAGGCTTTGAGTTTCGTCATTCACAAGCATGACGCGCGCAATCTGCATTACGATTTTCGCCTTGAGCTGGGCGGTACTCTCAAAAGCTGGGCAGTGCCAAAAGGCCCGAGCCTTGATCCGACCAACAAGCGCCTGGCAGTGCAGGTTGAAGATCATCCTTTGGGTTACGCCAGTTTCGAAGGCAGCATTGCCGAAGGGCAATACGGCGCCGGTGACGTGATCGTCTGGGATCGGGGAATCTGGCAACCTCACGGTGATCCGCATGACACCTATCAGCAGGGCAAGCTCAAATTCACGCTGGTCGGAGAAAAACTCACCGGTGACTGGACGCTGGTCCGCACCCGGCTCAAGGGCAGCAGCGACAAGCCGCAATGGCTGCTGATCAAGGAAAAAGATCAGGTCGCCCGTTCTGGTGATGAATACGACATCGTGCAGGATCAACCGCAAAGTGTGGTGAGTGGTGCTTTGGTGGGTAAGGAAAAGGCGCCCGCGCAGCCGGTCAAGGCCAAACGCAAACCGGTTGCTCCGCCGAAGAAGGCCGCCAAATCAGCGAAAAACCGCATCGACGTCGCAGGCGTCAGCATCAGTCATCCAGACCGGGTGATCGACGCCGAGAGCGGTACTCACAAGGTTGATCTCGCCCGCTATTACGAAACCGTCGCCGACTGGATCCTGCCGCACTTGAAGAACCGGCCAGTGGCCTTGCTGCGTTGCCCCGAAGGTGTGGAGGGCGAACAGTTTTTCCAGAAACACGCCGAGCGCCTGAAAATCCCGAATATCAAACAGCTCAAGCCTGGACTGGACCCCGGTCATGCGCGGCTGATGGAAATCGACACCGTGCCGGCGCTAGTGGGCGCGGCGCAGATGGGGATGATCGAACTGCACCGCTGGGGCGCGACCAGTGATCGGATCGAAACACCGGATCACTTCGTGCTGGACCTCGATCCCGACGACAAGCTGCCGTGGCGCAGCATCATCGAAGCGACGCAAATGACGCTGTCGGTGCTCGACGAATTGGGACTCGAAGCGTTCATCAAGACCAGCGGCGGCAAGGGCATGCACATCATCGTGCCGTTGGCGCGGCAGGCAGACTGGGACACCGTAAAAACCTTTGCCAAGGCCATCGCCGAATTCATCAGCCAACAATTGCCCGA
The DNA here is from genome assembly GCF_049898225.1 of Pseudomonas sp. DSP3-2-3. Lineage (NCBI taxonomy): Bacteria > Pseudomonadati > Pseudomonadota > Gammaproteobacteria > Pseudomonadales > Pseudomonadaceae > Pseudomonas > Pseudomonas sp. DSP3-2-3. The sequence goes on from NZ_JAFCXH010000018.1 coordinate 78,864, forward strand.
ACGCTTCACGGCAACCATGGGCCCGAAAAACCGCGTGGGAAAAGTGTTTATCGATTACCTGCGCAACACCCGTGGCGCGAGTACGGTGGTTGCCTATTCGGTCCGCGCCCGGCCGGGTTTGCCGGTATCGGTGCCAATCGCGCGTGAGGAACTGGAGGGTTTGGCTTCAGCTGGGCAATGGAATGTCGGCAACTTGCAGGAGCGTCTGAGCACACTGAAGTCCGACCCTTGGGCCGGCTACTCGAATCGCCAGCGAATCAGCAAAAAAATGTGGGCGCAGCTGGGACACAAGCGCTAGCCCATAAGAGTCTGCCGCGCGTTCACTCGCTTCAGCGGCCATGGAACTGGTGAGTATCGGCCTGTTCCGCTGGATAGAATTCACCCTGCATGTCCATCTGTACCAGACGCTGGCGAACGGCTTCTTCGACGCTACGGATCATGGTCTGGTCTTCAATATCCTCCACACTCAGCCATAGACGATTGACGTTCTGACCATGAGTACCTTCGCTCATCATGTCGTGGGTGAACAACTGCTCGCCGCGCCACAGGCACAGCTTGGCTTGCAGAGGATCGTTTTCCTGCGGTGCTGGAGATGACGACAGCCAGATTTCATTAATCATGCGCAGATCGACAGTGGCCAGTTGCTCGGTGGAAATGACAGTGCTCAATGGGTTATTGCTCTTCGTGGCGGGTTGTAGGTCTGACGTACCGCTGCGGCAGTCGTTCAAACCGCAAGGGCTTGATCCGGACGGACGCCTGTTGAACCGACCCGGCCAGGCAAGGTCGATCAATCAATAGCCGTCAGGGAGAGTCGCGATGCCGATTCACGGATCTTTGCACTGTCGCCATGCTGATTCGCGGTGATGCCGGTTGCCGCCACGTTGAAATGGGTCAAGGTGGAACCTGCGGAAAAGGTCGCCTTGCTGCTGGGTTTCGCCTTCCATTTCTGCGTGCTGGCCAGCTATTACCTGGTCCGACCGTTGCGCGATGCGCTGGGGCTGGAAGGCGGCGCCGATAAACTGCAATGGCTGTTCACCGCGACGTTCGTGGCGATGCTGGTGATGGTGCCGCTGTTCGGCGCGCTAGTGTCCCGATTACCGCCCAGACGCTTTGTCCCTCTGGTCTATCGCCTGATCGCGTTGTCGATGCTGGTGTTCGGGGTGCTGATCGCCAACCACATTGCGCCCGTGACAGTCGGCCGGGTGTTCTTCGTCTGGATCAGCATTTACAACCTGTTCATCGTCTCCATTTTCTGGAGTGTGCTGGTGGACCGGTTTTCCAGCGAGCAAGGGCGACGGCTGTTCGGTTTCATTGCTGCGGGCGGCACGCTTGGCACCTTCATCGGGCCGTTGCTCGCGGCAACCATGGCGACCCGTCTTGGCCCGATTGCCTTGACCTTCGCCGCCGCACTGTTGCTTGAAGCCGCAGTGCAATGTTACCGGGCGTTGCTGAATCGCACCCTGACTCAAGACCGGAGCGTGACCAGGGATGAGCAGCGCATGGGCGGCAGCATGCTGGCGGGAATAACGCTGATCATGCGCTCGCCGTATCTGATCGGGATGGTGCTGTTCATGTTGCTGCACACCAGCGCGGCGACCTTGTTGTATTTCGAGCAGGGTCGGATTGTGGCTGGCAGCTACGCTGATGTGGCGAGTCGCGCGCAATTCTTTGCCACGGTCGACCTGATTGTGTCGGCGTTAACGCTGGTCTTTCAGCTGTTGCTGACGGCACCGTTGATCCGCTTCGTCGGTATCGGCGGTGCGCTGGTGGCGCTGCCGTTGGCGACGGTGGCGGCTTTTACCGCAATGGCCCTGGCGCCGGTGCCCGCCACCGTTGCGCTGGCGCAAGGCCTGCGTCGTGCCGTGGAATTCGCCATTGTCCGACCCGGTCGAGAAGTGCTGTGGACCGTGGTGAGCCGGGAAGAAAAGTACAAGGCCAAGAATGTCATCGAAACCGTGGTGTACCGGGGCGGAGACGCCGCGAGTGGTTGGTTGTCCGTTGGATTGACGGCGCTGGGTGCGGGTTTCGGGCTGTTGGCTATGTTTATCGTGCCCTTTGCCGGGCTTTGGGCCTGGCTGTGCTTCTGGCTGGCAAAGCGCCAGGCGCAGCGGGCGACCACGAACGACAGATAAGGGGAAACTCATGTCCGACCCTGCTGTTTTCACGCGCAGAAGAATTCTCACGCTGGCGGCTGGCCTATCAGCGGCTTTCGCGTTCGACACGGCAGCTGGCGAGCCCAGGCCGCCGACCATTCCTTCGCCGACGTCACCTTCAACCTTGCCGACAGGAGCCAGAAAAATGCTCACCCGCGCGATTCCCTCCAGCAACGAACCGCTGCCAATGATTGGCTTGGGCACTTATCGCGGTTTTGATGTGGCAACCTCAAGTGCGGCCTACAAAAGCCTGCCGGCTGTCATCGATGCGCTGTTCGCCGCTGGCGGCACGTTGATCGACAGCTCGCCCATGTACGGTCGCGCGGAACAGTCGACTGGCGAGCTGCTGTCGATTCATCAACCCAGTTCGCCCGCGTTTCTCGCCACCAAGGTCTGGACGCGCGGTCGCAAGGAGGGGATCGCGCAGATGGAAGAATCATTCAGGTTGCTGCGCACCGAGCGCATCGACCTGATGCAGATTCACAATCTGCTCGACTGGAAAACGCATCTGCCGACACTGCGCCAGTGGAAAGAAGAAGGCCGCATTCGCTACATCGGCATCACTCATTACACCTCGTCGGCGTATGCCGATGTCGAAGCGGTGCTCAAGGCCGAGCAGCTGGATTTTCTGCAGATCAACTATGCGCTGGACGACCGGGCCGCCGAGGCGCGGCTGTTACCCCTTTGTCGCGAACGTGGAGTCGCGGTGATCTGCAATCGGCCGTTCGGCGGCGGTGGTTTGCTGGGTCGACTAAAGGGCAAGCCGTTGCCGGGCTGGGCGGCGCAGGTTGAAGTGACGAGCTGGGCGCAACTGGCACTCAAGTTTCTGCTCGCCCATTCGGCGGTTACCTGCGTGATTCCGGGCACTGGCAATCCGCGTTATATGGCGGAAAACGCTGGCGCCGGATTCGGTCCGATGCTGACCGATGCCCAGCGCCAGCAGTTGATAGGGTTGGTGGGATAGCGGTATCGGCCTGTAGGAGGGAATTTATTCCCGAAAGGGCCAGTGCAGACTTTGAAGCTTCTGAGTCTTCACCGGCCCTTTCCCGGATAAATCCGGTCCCACAAAAGCATCCGCTAGCGATTCACCACCTTCGCTGGCAACGCCACTACCAACAGACTGCTCAGCACCAGGCACACCGCGAAGAACCACATGACGCCAGCGCTGCTGCCGGTGACATCCATGGCAATGCCCATCAGTGAATTACTCACCAGGCCAGCGATGTTGGCCAACGAGCAGGCCAGAGCGAATCCGGTTGCTGCAGCGCGGCCTTTGAGAAAGGTCGCAGGCAGACTGAAGAACGCTGGCAACGCGCCGAATATTCCCGCTGATGCGATCGCGAACAGCAGCACGGTTGCCACCACGTCGTGGGTGAAAAAGGTGCTGCCGGCCATGGCCGCTGCGCCAATCAGGTACGGCACAATGATGTGCCAACGCCGCTCCCGATGCCGGTCCGAACTGGCACCAATAAACAGCATGCCCAGTAGCGCGGCAATGCTCGGCAGTGCGGTCAGCACACCGATATGGAAGGTTTCAGTCACGCCCGCATTGCGGATGAACGTCGGCATCCAGAAACCCATGGCGTAGGCGCTGAGCAGCATTGAGAAGTCGATACCACCGAGCATCCAGACCTTGAGATTGAAGAACCCGTCGCGAAAGCTGTATTTGCTGCCCTTTTCATCGGCGGCATCCAGAGCCAGTTCGCTTTCCAGCAGGCGCTTTTCCGTGTCATCCAGCCAGCGGGCCTGGCGATGATTATTCGGCAGCAACCAGAAGGTCAAAACCCCCAACAGCACGCTCGGCACCGCTTCGAGCAGAAACAGCCATTGCCAGCCGCGCAGCCCGGCGGTCTGGTCGAAGTGGCTCATGATCCAGCCGGACAACGGGCCACCGATGATGCTCGACAGCGGCAGGCCGAGCATGAACAGCGCAATGATCCGGCCCCGTCGATACGTGGGAAACCAGGTGGTCAGGTAAAACAGTACGCCCGGCAGGAAGCCGGCCTCGGCCACGCCAAGCAGAAAGCGCAACACATAGAACTGGGTCGTCGTGGTGACTAGCATCGTGCATGCCGAAAGCAGGCCCCAGGTAATCATGATTCGGGCGATCCAGATCCTCGCCCCAATTCTCTCCAGAACCAGATTGCTGGGCACTTCGAACAGGATGTAACCGACGAAAAACAGCCCGGCCCCGAGGCCGAATGCGGTCTCGCTGAAGTGCAGTTGATCGAGCATCTGCAATTTGGCGAAGCCGATGTTGATCCGGTCCAGATAGGCCGCCAGATAACAGAAGCACAGGAACGGGATCAGCTTCCAGGTGATCTTTCGGTACAGCGCCTTGATGGGGTCGTTGAGGTCGGTCGTTGTGCTTTTTACATCTGCTGGGGGCATGGATTTGTCCTGGAAGCGGCAGGGCTGATCAGTAGGTGGCAGGCGAAGATAGAAGGATTGTTGAACAAATGTGAGCAGAAATGTACTCGCTGTTTGAATGATTCGTCCCTAAAAGCAGTAGGAAGCGTCTGTAGTAACAATGTTAATACCCGTAAGTAGCGGCTTGAGGCGGTGAAAGTACGCCAAAGCTTCTACTCGGTGCTTTGGGAGATCAAAAAGTACAGGGCAATTTGGGTTTAAATAGTGATGTTCATCACATGCTCCATTGCTGCTCATATTTCATGAAGTGACCACTTCACAAGCGCCATGGATGGCTTTTTGAAAAGGGAGAGCAATCCATGGGCGAGCCCGTCATGGCGCCTGAAAGGACGGTGACCTTGCGGGTCAATGGCCAGACCGCTGCTGTCACCGCGATGCCTGATACGCCGCTGTTGCTGGTGCTGCGCAATGACTTGCAACTCAACGGCCCGAAATACGGTTGCGGGTTGGGGGAGTGCGGCGCGTGCACGGTGACCATCGACGGGATTGCCGCGCGCGCTTGTGTGTTTCCTCTGAGTGGCGCCCAGGGGCGGGAAATCACCACCCTGGAGGGCATAGGCAACCGCCAGCGTCCGCATCCGGTGCAGCAGGCGTTCATCGACGAGCAGGCCGCGCAATGCGGGTACTGCATGAACGGCATGATCATGACCGCCAAGGCGCTGCTTGATCGTATCCCCCAGCCCACTGACGCACAGATTCGCCACGAGCTGGCGGGCAATCTCTGCCGTTGCGGCACCCACCTTGAAATACTTCGTGCGGTGCGGCGTGCCGCGCGCCAGTCGCTTTGAACGGATCACCCTCATGCCTCAAGCCTTGCTGAACCGTGACCAATTGCTGGCCAAGACCGGCGTGCTGCTGATCATCGACACCATCGAGCCGCCCTCGATGCCATTGGCGAAAGGCGGCGTGCCGGCGTTCAGGAAACCCGAGAAGGCGCTGTTCATTGCGGTCAACGATGACGGCCATGTCTATGCATTCAATGGTCATGTCGACCTGGGCACGGGAATTCGCACGGCATTGGCGCAGATCGTTGCCGAAGAACTGGATGTGGCGCTGGATCAGGTGCGCATGATCCTGGGCGACACCGCCAATGCACCGGATCAGGGACCGACCATCGCCAGCGCGACCATCCAGATTGCCGCGATCCCGTTGCGCAATGCCGCCGCAGAAGCGCGGCGCTTTCTGCTGCAACGCGCCGCTGAGCGTCTGAACGTCACGCTTGAAGCGTTGCGCATCGAGTCTGGGAAGGTGTTGGCGGCTGACGGCCGGACGCTGAGTTTTGCCGAGCTGGTAGCGGATGAGCACGACGAACTGGGCATTTCCGGCACTGCACCACTGAAAAATGTCGCGGACTATCGCCTGGTCGGCAAGGGTGCGGCACGGGTGGATATTCCCGGCAAAGCCACTGGCGAGCTGACCTATGTGCATGACATGCGCTTGCCGAACATGCTTCACGGTCGAGTGATTCGTCCGCCTTATGCGGGCCTGGACAGCGGTGACTTCGTGGGCAACAGCCTGCTGGAAGTCGACGAAGCGTCTATTGCCCATGTTCCCGGCGTGGTCCGGGTGGTGGTGATTCGTGATTTTGTCGGCGTGGTTGCGTTGCGCGAAGAACAGGCCGCCAAGGCTGCGCAACTGCTGAAAGTTACCTGGAAAGACTGGAATCACAAGTTGCCGGACATGGATGATGTTGCCCAGGCGATCCGCGCCAACCCCCGCGTGCAGCGAGTAGTGCTGGATCAGGGCAATATCGAAAACGCACTCGCCCAAGCCAGCCAGCGCATGCCGCGTCGCTATGTCTGGCCGTACCAGATGCACGCCTCCATCGGTCCATCTTGCGCACTGGCGGACTATCAGCCAGCGGGCTTGCGCGTCTGGTCGGGCACGCAGAACCCGCACCTGCTGCGCGCTGACCTGGCCTGGCTGCTGGAATGTCCTGACGAGCGCATCGAGATCATCCGCATGGAGGCTTCCGGCTGTTACGGACGCAACTGCGCCGATGATGTGAGCGCTGACGCCGCGTTGCTGTCCCGCGCCGTCGGTTTACCGGTGCGCGTGCAGCTGACTCGGGAACAGGAACATGTCTGGGAACCCAAGGGCGCGGCGCAACTGATGGAAGTCGATGGCGGCCTGAACGCTGACGGTGGCGTGGCCGGTTACGACTTCCAGACCAGTTATCCGTCCAACGACGCGCCGACTCTGGCGTTGTTGCTGACCGCTCGCGTCGAACCGGTGGCGGCGATGTTCGAGATGGGCGACCGCACCTCGGTTGCGCCTTATGATTTCGAACATATGCGCGTCACCATCAACGACATGGCGCCCGTGGTCCGCGCGTCGTGGATGCGCGGTGTGTCGGCGCTGCCCAATACCTTCGCTCATGAATCCTATATCGATGAGCTGGCCTTCGCGGCGGGGGTTGATCCTGTCGAATATCGTCTGCGTTACCTGCGAGACGAACGCGGCGCGGAGTTGGTCAGGGCCACCGCTGCCCGCGCGCAGTGGACGCCACGCAGCGAACCGATGTCGATACCTGAAGAGGACAACGTGCTGCGCGGGCGCGGCTTTGCTTATGCGCGTTATATGCACAGCAAGTTTCCCGGCTCCGGCGCCGCGTGGGCAGCGTGGGTGGCCGACGTGGCGGTGGACAGGCTGAGCGGTGAAGTGTCGGTGACGCGCGTGGTGGTGGGCCATGACGCCGGCATGATGGTCAACCCGGCGGGGGTGCAACATCAGATTCACGGCAATGTCATTCAGTCCACCAGCCGCGTGCTCAAGGAACAGGTGACGTTCGAACGGTCTACGGTCGCCAGCAAGGAGTGGGGCGGTTATCCCATCCTGACCTTTGCGCAGGTGCCGGACATCGATGTGCTGATGATGCCGCGCCAGAACGAGCCGCCGATGGGCGCAGGGGAGTCGGCGGCCGTGCCCAGCGCGGCGGCCATTGCCAACGCGCTCTACGACGCCACCGGAATTCGCTTTCGCGAACTGCCGATCACTGCCGAGCGGGTGCTAGCGGCGCTTAACGGTGCGGAGGCCAAAACCGAGGGTCCTGTGTCTGCACCTGCGAAAGCCAAACGCTTCAGAGGGTGGTTTGGCTCGATCATTTTGGCACTCGGTGTATTGTTGGGCAGCGCATTGCCGTGGCGAGCTGAAATCGCGCCGATTGCGCCGCCTGATCCAGGCACCTGGTCAGCCGTTACCCTGGAACGTGGCCGGTTGCTGGCGGCGGCGGGTGACTGCGCGGTCTGTCACACCGCGCCGGATGGAGCAACCAATGCGGGCGGGCGAGCGCTGCAAACGCCGTTTGGCACCCTCTACACCAGTAACATCACTCCGCACGCTCAAACCGGGATCGGCAACTGGTCGTATCCGGCTTTCGAGCGGGCCATGCGCGAGGGCATCAGTCGCGATGGCAAGCATCTGTATCCGGCATTCCCGTACACCGCATTCAGAAATATCGAGGATGCCGACATGCAGGCGCTGTATGCCTGGCTGATGGCGCAGGCGCCCGTCAGCCAGCCGGCCAGAAGCAACGAGCTGCGTTATCCGTGGAACCTGCGCCCTTTGCTGGCTGGCTGGAATGGGTTGTTTTTGCGCAGCGGCGAATTCCAGGCTCAACCCGAACGCGGCGAGCAATGGAATCGCGGTGCGTATCTGGTCAACGGCCTTGGGCATTGCGCGGCCTGTCACTCGCCGCGTAACGCGCTCGGGGCAGAGAAAGCAGGTGTCTGGTTTCTGGCTGGCGGCGCGGTGGATGGCTGGGACGCTCCGGCGCTCAATGGCCTTTCGCGAGGACCGACGCCGTGGACCGAGGAGCAACTGTTCACCTATCTGAGCACCGGCTATTCCGATGCCCATGGCGTGGCGGCCGGACCTATGGGGCCGGTGGTCAGTGAGTTGTCCAAATTGCCCAGCGCTGACATTCGTGCCATGGCTAACTATCTGGTTTCGCTGGATACGTCGGCGTCGGTTCCGCCACAATCGCGGCCCAGCGCGACAGCCGATTCGAGCCCAGGCGTCGCGTCATTGAATCGCGGCAAGCGCATTTTCGAAGGCGCCTGTCAGGGCTGTCATGCGGATGGAAAAGGGCCGAAGTTGTTCGGTGTCAGCCCATCACTGGCCAGCAACACCAACCTGCACAGCCAGCAACCCGACAATTTGCTGAAGATCATCCTGAGCGGCATTGCGACCCCGGCGACTCCAGATCTGGGTTATATGCCAGGCTTCAAGGACAGTTTGTCCGATACGCAAATCAGCGAATTGACGGCGTACTTGCGCAACCGATTTGCGCCGAACCAACCCCATTGGTCCGGCGTCAGGGAAAAAGTGGCCCAGTTGCGGGCCAATCCGGGAGCGCATTGAAGGCATGACCTGAAATGACCTTGAGGTGGGACCGGATTTATCCGGGAAGGCGGCATTTCGAACGACGAAATGCAGTGAATGCCCCGGCCTCTTCCCGGATAAATCCGGTCCCACGGGGTTCTCGATGTTTGATGAGAGGGGGACTTGTCCCCCGAAAGCTTCAGGCGCACCTCACAGAATGCGGTACAGCAACCGCTCGGCACGCACCCGGCTGACCCGACGCAGAAAGGTTCTGACGGCGATAGGATATTCCATGAGGGTATCCAGCTCGTCGTACTTGCCGACGCGCTGGGTGTTGCGCATCAAGCTTTCGATCTCGGCTTGCCGTGCGCTGATCCATTGACCCTTGGGGTCGTCGATCAGCAGAGCGTTTTCCAGGTCCAGATTGAAGGCCCGAGGGTTCAGATTGTTGCCGGTCAGCAAGGTGTAGCGGTCGTCGACCCACATGCCCTTGAGGTGGAACGTATTATCGCCTTCCTTCCACAGATGCAGGTTCAATTGGTGACGGGCGATTGAGCCTTTATGCTTCTGGGCAAAGCGCCGCAAGCTGATCTCGTAGAGGTAAGGCAGTGCGGAAATGACCTTGAATGGCTCATCAGGCGGGATAAAGAAGTCATTGGCCTTCTTGTCGCCAATGATGATATCGACCTTTACGCCACGCTTGAGGGCACGGTTGATTTCCCGCGTCACCGCCAGCGGCACGTTGAAATAAGGCGTGCAAATGGTCAGCTGGATTTTGCTCGCCGCAATCAATTCGAGAATCGTGCGATTGAGCGGGTTGCGTGGGCCGACTCCCAACAAGGGAATGACCCGCAACTCACCGTTTTCCTCGACGCCGGCTGAAGTGTCGTACACGGCGCGTTTGAGATGGTTGCGAAAAGCACGGATTTCGCTACGCAGGCTGCGGGACGTCGGCGGCGAAGGCAGGTCCAGGCGATGCACTGCTCCAGACGGCAGGATGTCGCGCTGCACCATGGCCTGGAAAGCGTCGGCCAACGGCTTGCTGTCCACGACGTGATAGCGGTCCAGACGGTATTTGTCGAGCTTGTGCAGGTAGACGTTATTGATGCTGGCGCCGCTGTAGATCACGGCGTCATCGATCACGCAGCCTTTCAAGTGCAAGACCCCGAACAGCTCGCGGGTCTGCACCGGCACGCCGTAGATCGGGACTTCCTCGTCATACTCCAGATTCTGCGCCTGATACCAGGTGGAATTGCCCGGCTGGCGGCCTGCACCGATCAGGCCACGCTGCGCCCTGAACCAGTCCACCAGCACCACCACATCCAGCTCGGGCCTGGCGGCTTTGGCAGCGTACAGTGCGTCGATAATTTCCTGGCCGGCTTCGTCCTGCTGCAAATACAAGGCAATGATGTAAATGCGCCGGGCCGCCAAGGCGATTTTCTCCAGCAGGCAGCGACGGTAATCAGCGGCAGTGGGCAGAATCGTGAGGGCATCGCCAGGCAAGACAAAACCGCGCAGCGCTGCAAGGGTAGAGCGTCGGAAGTTGGACCGCATAAGCCTCTCGAAGGGGTAAACCAACAGCGCACGAGCTTACACCAGAGTTACTGTCAGGTCGTGGATGCTCTGCGGATGATCGCCAGACCCCGGCTGTGTTGGAGCGCGGCTTATGCCTTCGCGAACAGGTTCGCTCCCGCCGTCGCGTTCCAGTGAATCTGTTGGAGATTCTATGTCTGGGGGCAACCGTCAGGCGCCGCAGATGTATTGTCTGAACCGACGCCTTCCCGGCTAAAGCCGGTCCCACTGGATCGCGCTGATTGTGTGGGACCGGATTTATCCGGGAAGACGGCATTCCAGTAGACGCAAATACAGCGGCTGTACGTCCTATCGTGAATGTTGCGTAGATCCGTTGGAGGCTTGCCCGCGAAAAGGCCGGTATATCCGCCGAAGTTCCAGACAAGAACTGATACCTTCGCGGGCAAGCCTCGCTCCAACGGGGTCATTGCCCCGTCAGTCAGATGATCGCGCCAGCTTAGTAGCCGTTGCGCTTCAAGATCGCATCCATGCTTTCCTTTGCTGGCCGACCGTAGAACTTCAGCAGCTCGGAAGTGCGGTTGGTAAAGAAGCCATCCACGCCGTCATCGCTGACTTTCTTGAAATCCACTTCGTCATCGACGGTATAGGGATGCACCACCAGCCCTTTGTCGTGGGCCATTTTGTTCATCCAGGGTTTGACCAGATCCATGTAGCTCTGATCGCCACCGTGGGTGAGCTTGGTAGAAGGGCCGGTGCCAATTGCGCCGTGTGCCTTGGCCCAATCCATCCAGGCGGCAAACTCCGCTTCGGATTTGACTTCCTGCGCGCCGTAATAGCTGGCCTTGTCTTTAAAGCCGGAATCCTTGAAGGCCACGTTGGATTTCGGCTCGATCGATCCTTCACCGATCCACAACAGCAGCACTTTCGGTACTTGTGGCATCTCTTGTTGCAGCAGCTCCAGACTCGGTTTCTCGAAGGTCTGCAACACCACACGGCCCGGCATGTGCGCCACGTTTACATGGCCGGCGCCGGCTGCCGGTCGCGAAGTCAGCCAGCCGCGTTTCTCCAGGTTCTTTTTCAGGTCGGCTTCAATGCCGGGAAACTGCGCAGGGACTTTGGTTTCGATATACAGGCCGGGTTTGTTGCTGCCGCCTTCGGCGATGTCGATTACTTCATCCAGGGTCAGGATCTGCAACCCGGCATAGCTGGCGCGCGCGCGGTCGGGATAGGCTTTGTTGAACCAGGAACCAGCGTCGAGCTGCTTGAGTTCGGCGAGGGTAAACGTGCTGATCGGATCTTTGGCGCGCGCGGGGAAAACTTCGGCGACGTTGGTGGTGCGTACCAGCGTGTCGTCATGCAAGGCGATCAACACGCCGTCCTTGGTGCGCTGGATGTCCATTTCCAGATAATCCGCCCCCAGTTCACGGGCCACGGTGTAGGCCGGGATGGTCTCTTCCGGAGCGTCAAACGAGGCGCCGCGATGGGCAATGACCGCAGGCCATGGCAAGCCGATCTTGTCACTCAAGGCCTTGCCTGGCGCTTCGGCGGAAACCGCCACGGCCGACGACAGCATCAAGCCTGCGACGACACTCGCGGCCAACAGGTGGGCCATCGGCGTTTTACGGAACAGATTTATCGACATTCCTTTCAACATGGGCGTGTAATTCCTTCTGATCGTCATGGATGACTGTCTTGATCCGCGCAAAGCTTTAACAGTATCGAGCAAGCCCAGCAAGGCACCTGTCGCTCACGGATGGATCGTGTCGCACTCAAATGCAGGCTTTTTGAGACGTTTGTGGCTCATTGGCACGCATTTGGGCACTATGGGTCGTCATTTGATGTCAGCTTGCACGGCAAATGAGTCCGCCCCGTGAACGCTAGAACTTTCCAGGCAGTCTTTTTATGGAAACCAATACTTACGCAGCGCTGGTGGGTTTCGTCGATATGCTCATGGACGCCATTTGCGTAGTCGATTCGCGAGGCCGTTATGTGTATGTCAGTGCCGCCAGTGAGCGGATTTTCGGCTATTCACCCGCAGAGCTGGTGGGCAAGCAGATGCTTGACCTGGTTCACCCGGATGACCGTGAGCGCACGTTAATGGCGGCTCGGGAGATCATGACCGGCGAGCCCAAGTTGCATTTCGAGAATCGTTACATTCATAAAGACGGGCACGTCGTTCACATCATGTGGTCGGCGCGCTGGTCGGAGGTGGACCGTTTACGGATTGCGGTAGCCCGTGACATCACCGAGCTCAAGCGTTCCGAGGCCTTGCGCCAGGCACTGTTCGATATTTCCGAAGCGGCTCATACGGCGGGAGATCTGGTCGAGTTGTTTCGGCACATGCATGAAATCATCGGCACATTGCTGCCTGCGCAGAATTTCTCGGTGGCGCTGTTCGATCCGCTCCGTGCGCAGTTGAACTTCCCCTATCACGTCGACGAGCAGGACCCGCTGCGGCAAAGTCCGGTGGCACAAACTCTGGCGCTGGAAATCGCCGCCAGCGGTTCCGCTGTGCTTTTTTGCGGCCAAAGGAAAGCTGCGCTGTCGCAAACCCTGATCAGCTTGATGGAGGACAATTCATCGTGCTGGCTAGGTGTGCCGCTCAATGCGCAAAGCGGTACCATCGGCGCATTGATAGTTAAAGGCCACAGCGGCGAAGGGCACTACAGCGAACAGGATCAGGAGCTTTTGCAGTTCATCGCCAATCAGGCAACCGCCGCCATCGAGCGTCAGCGGATGCACGAGCGTTTGCAGGAGATGGCGCAATTCGACCCGTTGACCCACTTGCCCAACCGGATGTTGTTGCATGAGCGCCTGCTCGGTTCCCTGGAGCGTGCACGGCTTTGCGAAGGACGGTTGGCGGTGCTTTATCTGGATCTGGATAAATTCAAGCTGGTCAACGACACATTTGGACATGCCGCAGGTGACGTACTCTTGCAGGAGGTCGCCCGGCGTCTTACCCAATGCGTACGTGAATCGGACACGGTCGCGCGGATTGGCGGGGACGAGTTCATCGTGTTGCTCGATCGCATCAGCAAGGACGATGACGCCAATATCGTGGCCACCAAAATCCTTGTCGCACTCAACGAGCCCATCAACTTCAACGGCATCGAATGGCCGATAATGCCCAGCATCGGCGTCGCCCACTTCCCGGACGACGGCGCGGATCTGGCGCAGTTATTCAAATATGCTGACGAAGCGATGTACCAGGCGAAGAAAAAGGGCGGCAACCGGTTTCAAGGTTGAAGCCAGTGCTCATCAGCCGGTAACCAGCTTGCGTGGGCGCCCACCTTTCGCGCCGTTTTCCCGAGCGGCCTGAGCTTTGGCGCTGCTGCTGCGGCTGCCATTGCGGGCGGCGATCATGGTGGCGGCCATCTCCATCAGCGGCACGCTGGCGGAAATCAGCTCGGCGATCGACACATGCAGATCTCGTGCTTCCAGGCACACCGCACTGCCCCCGAAACCCAACTCCAGGCTTTCAAGCTCCTGAATGCTCAAGTGCGCCAGTTCGGGGTAATTCTTGATTGGCAACGCGATTGCGCACTGATCGGCAAAGCCGATCAGCAAAGCTTTTTGTGTCGGCAGGAACTCCACCGTGGATGCCAGCAGACCGGCATTGCGCCGCTTGCGCCCTTGCTCCCTGGCTTGTTGCAGCCCCTGTTCGGTGACCGCTTCATCGAACAGGTCTGCGGCTTTCACTGTTTTCATAATTCAATTTCCAAAAATGCAGGCTCGCCTGCCAGTCGTAATCGGGTTCGATAAGCGCTGGCGTCGAAGTCTTCCGACAGGATCGCCAATGCTTCATCCGGTTGCATTCGTGGGCTTACCACTCGCGCCGAGTTCATGTCCCACTGCTGATTTTCCAGGCAAAGCGTCTGTCGACTTCGCCACCAACACTCTCTTGCCTTGCGCAGAATATCTCGGCGACGTATGAGCCGACGAAGCTCTTCCAGCGCCGCGACACAGGGTTCGTTCTGCGCCGGAACCACATCCCAGAGTCGAACGCCGTTATGCCAGAAGGTGAACAGGAAACGCGCATCCCACTCAGAATTCCCGACATGCACATGAGGAGGACAATGTTCGTTTCGGGTTAATACCGCGATGGTCAGTCCTTTGTGTTTGCATATACGCATCAATAACCCATCCGTTAGGTTTAAGAGTCTACGCTCAAAAAAAATGATGCAAAGGGGCTGATGTCCTGTGCATGGGCTTGAGCGCAACCAGAGTTCAGCGCAAATCAGCGGCGCTGACCACGTTGCAGGCGATACAAGATTTAACGGCGCAACGAGCCGGATAGTGTCCTTAGCGCTGCGCTGAATTTTCCGACTTGAACTGCTTTGAATGCCTACGCTTTCAGCGCCACATCTGGAATCCGGCAAAGACCTCTGCCCAAGCGCGCAGAGTCGGGTTACTGTCTGCGTCTTTCAGCGGATTTTTCTGGAGCCCAGCATGACAACGACGGTCCTGGTATTGGTCGAAAGTGTTAACGAGTATTTGCCGATTCTGGAAAACAGTGGTTTTCGGCTGATTCTTGCGCCAACGCCAGCGATGCGCGCCGAGGCAATTGCGACGCGTGGCGTGGAAATCACCGCAGTGCTGACGCGCGGGCCGTTGGGATTTGAAGCGCACGAGATGGACGCGTTGCCCGACTTGAAGATCATTTGTGTGATCGGCGCTGGCTATGAGCGCGTCGACCTGCCTGCGGCCGAAGCCCGGGGCATTGTGGTGACCAACGGCGCCGGGGTGAATGCGCCGACGGTCGCCGATCATGCGATGTCGTTGCTGCTGTCCATCGTGCGCGACATTCCCCAAGGCGATGCATCGGTGCGCCGCAGCGAATGGCGCAAGCTGACGCGTCCATCGTTCGAGGGCAAGCGTCTGGGTATCCTGGGTCTCGGCGCGGTGGGCATGGCCATCGCTCGTCGAGCGGCGGGCTTCGACATGCTGGTGAATTATCACAGCCGCACGCCGCGCAATGATGTGGATTACACCTATTGCGCGACGCCGCTGGAATTGGCGAGTGCCTCGGATTTCCTGATTGTCGCCACGCCTGGCGGGGCGGCTACGCAGCACCTGATCGACCGCGCGGCCCTTGATGCCTTGGGGTCTGAAGGGTTTATCGTCAACATCGCCCGCGCCAGCGTCATTGATACCGAGGCGCTGATCCAGGCCCTCCAGCAGCAGCGGATCGCAGGCGCGGCGCTGGACGTCTTTGACGACGAGCCGCAAGTACCGGATGCGCTCAAGAGTTTGAACAACGTGATCCTCTCGCCCCATGTGGCAGGGCTGTCGCCGGAAGCGTCCCGTGGGACCGTGCAGTTGGTCGCGGATAATCTGCTGGCATTCTTCGCGGGCAAGCCGGTCTTGACGCCGGTGCACAGTTGATCGTTCGAGCTGCACTTGCGTTGTTTCGTCCATAAGCCCGGTGGATCTGTACAAGTCGTTGGCCGGGTAAATGCCCAGACTCTGCTCATCGCCTGATTCGATCAGGCACTGCCCTCAAGGAGAGGACCATGAGCGAGTTTGTCATTGCACCGATTGAATCCCCGTCGCTGGCTGTCGAGGGCACGACCCGCCGGTTTCCCATCCGCCGGGTTTTTTGTGTCGGGCGCAACTATTCCGAGCATGCTCGGGAAATGGGTCACGATCCAGACCGTGAACCGCCATTCTTCTTCATGAAGCCTGCCGATGCAGTGGTCGCCGCCGATGGCAGCATCGCCTATCCGCCGCTGACCCAGGATCTGCATCACGAAGTCGAGTTAGTCGTGGCGATTGGCAAGGACGGTGTTGATATCGCGCCGCAAGACGCCTTGGATCATGTCTGGGGTTATGCCGTCGGCCTGGATCTGACCCGGCGTGACCTGCAAGGTGTGGCGAAAAAGGCCGGGCGGCCGTGGGAATGGGGCAAGGCGTTCGATCAGTCAGCGCCAGCTACGCCTCTGGTGCCGGTCAGCCGCATCGGGCATCCGGATAAAGGTTTGATCTGGCTGGACGTCAACGGC
This sequence comes from Pseudomonas sp. DSP3-2-3, assembly GCF_049898225.1. Classification (NCBI taxonomy): domain Bacteria; kingdom Pseudomonadati; phylum Pseudomonadota; class Gammaproteobacteria; order Pseudomonadales; family Pseudomonadaceae; genus Pseudomonas; species Pseudomonas sp. DSP3-2-3. The sequence continues at coordinate 95,305 of NZ_JAFCXH010000018.1, forward strand.
ACCGAGCGTCAGCGCGGAGATCTGGCTGATCAGATCTGGTCGGTCAAGGATGTGATCGCGTATATCTCCCAGTCTGTTGCGCTCAAGGCTGGCGACCTGATCTACACCGGCACGCCAGCGGGCGTTGGCGCGTTGCAAGCTGGCGATGTACTCACCGGTGGCGTCGAAGGCATCGGGCAGTTTTCCCTGACCATTGCAGCGCGCTGAAGCACGACGAATCCCTTGGTCCGACCGTTGCCCTTGCACTACCATGCAACGGTCTTGGCCCCGCGAATCAGGTGCGTCACCGATGGTCAGTCTGTCCAGCATCCCTACCTACGATATGCAGCAGCGCAGTGATCGCGATGATTTCTACATCCGTGACAAATCCGCCCGGCCTGCGCTGACGACGCCCCATCGCCATGAGTATTTCCAGATCCAGATCAACCTGGGTGGCGATACCGTGCAACACATCGGCGGGGCGGTTCGACCGTTCCCGCGCAATACCCTGGCGTTCATCCTGCCGCATCGACTGCACGTGATTCCCCATCCTGAAGACGGGAATTTCATGCTGATCAATTTCTCCCAGGATTTTCTGCTGCAGCACCTGCATTGCGACCCGCTGGACCTGGAAGACGTGCCCATGGAACAAGCCCCGGAACTGGCACCGTTTCGCTTTCAGGAATACCTGGATTTCATTTTCGCTGACGACCAGTTCGCAAGGTTGCAAGGCTTGCTGCAGACCATGCGTGACCTGGACCGCACGCGCCAGCTGGGCACTGGCATGCTGCTGCGCGGCTGCCTGTTGCAATTGATTGGGCATGTCTGCGATCTCTATCAGGACCAGTTGATCGCGCTGTCGACGGGCAAGGCGCACAAACGCGGTCGGCGCGATGCCTTGGGCCGCGTCATGGATTACATTCGCCAGCATATCGATAACCCGGCCATTAGCCTGAAGGACGCAGCGGCCGCAGCGTTTCTGTCGCCCAATTATTTGACCCATTTATTGCGCAAGGAAACCGGCAGCAGCTTCTCGGAACTGGTGCTCGAACGGCGCATGCGTCTGGCGCGCAGTCACTTGAGCAACAGCACCCAACCCATCAGCCATATCGCCCAGGCCTGTGGTTTCGCCGATGAAGCCTACTTCTCGCGGCGCTTTCGCCAGGTGAACGGCATGCCGCCGGGACAGTTTCGGCGGCAAGCGCGGGAAGGATCGCAGTGCTGATTGTTCGTGGGACCGGATTTATCCGGGAAGACGTCGGTGCAGACAACACATCGGCGGCATTTTGGGGTTGCCCCCAAACATGGAATTCCCAGAGGTGTTTCTGGGCACTTGCGGCGGCTTCCAGCATGCGTTGATTGAATACGCTGGCAGGACGCCGAGCACGCGGAAACCTCGCCTGAATCAGCCAATGCGATCATCACACCGCTGACTTGCTCGCTGCTGGAGGTTGTTGCTGACATCCGCTTGCGCCCCGGTTCGTTGATTGCCCAGGCGTATGGAAAGCTGGACATCGCCGAGTGCTATCAATGTCGCTATGGCCTGCGGGCGGAACTGCATCAGGAGCTGTTCGCCGGGGCGTTGGGCGTGAGCGGCAGGGATAAAAACGGCGAGATTCGCGCCATCGAACTGCAAGGCCATCCGTTTTTCGTCGCCAGCCTGTTCCAGCCTGAGCGCACTGCCCTTGACGGGCGTCTGCCGCCGCTGGTTGCCGCCTTCCTGGGCGCTTGTCTGGAGTGCAGCCGCCGCTGATCTCGCTCCAACGAGTCGCCTATAAACGTCGACTCTGAGACAACGCTTCTGTAAATGGCGAGGTAGGGCTATCGTCCTCTACATACTGTTGTCATGAGCCGGGGAAGTTAAATGCTGAGTCGCTTGTTGGGTCGAGTGTTGCGCGGGCGCAGCGCGACTGAAAACAAACTGATCTGGAACCAGAAAGCCGTGGCGTTTGCGCCGGTCAATATTGAGCTGCGCAGTCCGGCGTTCGCTTCGATGGAGCAGATTCCGGCGTCTCATGTGGGGTCGGCGGCAGGTGGCAATCTATCTCCTGCTCTTGAATGGACAGGTTTGCCGCCCGGCACCAAGGAGCTGGCATTGATCATCGAAGACGGCGATGCCGCGCTGCCGTTTGCCTTCGTGCATGCCATTGCCGTCGGTATCACGCCGCAACTCAACGGCTTGCCGGTTGGCGCATTGAGCAGCGCCTCTCGTGGGTTGGTGACGCTGGGGCGCAACAGTTTCGGCAGCACCCGTTATTCCGGGCCGAGCCCGTTGCCCGGTCACGGTCCGCACCGCTACAGCTTTCAGTTATTGGCACTTGATCGCGCCTTGTATTTCGAAAGTCCGCCGAATCGCACTCAGTTGCTCAGGGCAATGGACGGGGCGGTAATTGGTCGAGGCCGACTGGACGGGGTTCATGAGCGATCTTGAGGTGCTCAGTAATTACACTGTGAGTGTCGCAAATCGTCAGGCTGTGCCAGCATTCCAGTCCGCGCCACTTCCGACTGATGTTTCCCGGCAGGAAATTTTATGAATCACCGCCCCGATACTGCACCTGAGCTGCACATTCCCGACAGTTTGCGAGTGCCACCCAAAGTGCTTTGTCATGCCACCAGTTTGCGCAAGGCGACCCGGCGTATTTCCCAACTCTACGATGCCGTCATGGCGCCCAGTGGTTTGCGTTCGACCCAGCGCTCGATCCTGATCCAGATCGCCCGCCACCAGGCCCCGGCGATGACTGAGCTGGCGGCGATTCTGGTCATCGATCGCTCGGCGCTTGCACAGAATCTCAAGCCACTGGAGCGTGACGGGCTGGTGTCGGTGGAGGTCGATGCCGACGACAGACGCAGCCGTCGTGTGCGGCTCACCCAGTGTGGCGTGGATAAACTGCTGGAATCCCAGGCGCTGTGGGAAGAGGCTCAGCAGTGTTTCGAAACCAGACTCGGCAAGCAGCAAGCCTGCGAACTGCGTGAGTTGCTGGGCAAGGTTGCCGCCCTGGATTACGGCGATGAGGCGGTGGATTCGCCCGGATTGCCCGGGTAACCACGCCCGGCACATGCCTTTGCCAGGCGTGGTTGCACACTCAGGTCACGGCATCATTGGCGGGATGTAACTCAATGTCGTGCCCAGCGCCCACAACAGAAACAGTACCAGCGGCGTATGCACCAGCAGCTGTACGAACGAAAAGCCGATCAGGTCGCGGGCTTTCAAACCCAGTACGCCCAGCAGCGGAAGCATGTAGAACGGGTTGATCAGGTTCGGCAAGGCCTCGGCCGCGTTGTAGATCTGCACCGCCCAGCCCAAGTGATATTTAAGCTCGTTGGCGACCTGCATGACGTAGGGCGCTTCGATGATCCACTTGCCACCACCCGACGGGATGAAGAAACCCAGCACTGCCGAGTACACACTCATCAGCAACGCATAGGTGTCGTGGGAGGCGATGCTGGTGAAGAATGTCGAGATGTGATGCGCCAGGGTTTGCGCGTCGCTGCCTTTGACCGTCGTCATCAATGCTGCAATCGAGCCGTACAGCGGGAACTGGATCATTACGCCCGTGGTCGTGGGCACAGCGCGGGTTACGGCGTCGAGAAAGCTGCGTGGCCGCCAGTGCAGCAGCGCGCCGAGCATGATGAACAGGAAGTTATAGGTGTTCAGGCCGGAAATCGCGGTAATGGCCGGTTTGGTCGAGAACTCGTTGAACAGCCAGCCGGACGCGAGCAATACCATCAGGATAATCAACAGCGGACTGTATTCCAGCCATTCGCCGGGACGAGTACGCGGGGGCAGGGCTGGCAGGCTGAAGGCTGGATCGACGCCGCAGGCCTTGGCGTCCTTGGCGCTGTTTGGGCCAGGCGCCGTGGCATACGCCACCACCAGCGAGACGATGACCAGCACCGCCAGCATCACGCCGGACTGCCAGAGGAAAATCGTTTCGGTGAACGGAATGACCCCGGTAATGGCCAGGATCGACGGTGGCAGGCTGCCGGGGTTGGCTTGCAGTTGCGCAGCCGAAGAAGAAAGGCCCAATGCCCAGACCGCGCCGAGGCCCAGATACGCCGCAGCACCGGCAGCGCGATAATCCATGCGCAAGTCGGTTCGACGGGCGAGGGCGCGCACCAGTAAACCACCGAAGACCAGCGACAGGCCCCAGTTCAGCAACGAGGCGACCATGGAAATCAGCGCCACCCAAGCCACGGCCGAGCGGCCGTTTTTCGGGATTCGCGCCAGACGATCGATCAATTTGACCGCTGGCGGTGAGCTGGCGACGACATAGCCGCCGATCACCACGAAGGCCATTTGCATGGTGAACGGGATCAGGCTCCAGAAACCGTCACCGAACGCCTTGGCAGCCTCGGCGGGGCGGGCACCCATAGCCAGGGTCGCAACGGTGACGATGACCACCGCCAGCGCAGCAAATACCCAGGAATCAGGAAACCAGCGTTCGGCGAATTTCGCGCAACGCAGGGCAAAACGGGCATAGCGGCTTTCTTCGATGTCGGCGGCCACAGCGTTTACCTCTTGAATTTATTTTTAGGGGGTGAAACCAAAACCGAGGTCAAAACGTATAGTGCGGTCGCTTAAAACGTCATTTCCACGACATCATCCGGAACAATCAACTTGCCGGCGGTCTTGGCGATGATTTCCTCAACACTTACCCCGGGCGCACGTTCGCGCAGGATGAACGCGCCGTTTTCGATTTCCAGGTAAGCCAGGTCAGTCAGCACCTTGCGAATACACCCGGCGCCGGTCAGCGGCAGGCTGCAACGGCCCAACAGCTTGGACTCGCCATCCTTTGACGCGTGGGTCATGGTGACGATGATGTTGTCGGCCCCGGCCACCAGATCCATGGCGCCGCCCATGCCCTTGACCAATTTGCCGGGAATCATCCACGAGGCGATGTTGCCTTCCACGTCGACTTCGAAAGCGCCCAACACGGTGAGGTCCACGTGGCCGCCGCGGATCATGGCGAACGATTGGGATGAGTCAAAAATCGACGCGCCGATGCGTGCGGTCACCGTTTGCTTGCCAGCATTGATCATGTCGGCATCGATGGTTTCTTCAGTCGGAAAAGCGCCCATGCCCAGCAAGCCGTTTTCCGATTGCAGCATTACGTCGATATCGTCAGGCACGTAGTTGGCGACCAGGGTCGGAATGCCGATACCCAGGTTCACGTAGTAGCCATCTTTGAGTTCGCGTGCGACGCGTTGAGCCATTTGTTCGCGGGAAAGTGCCATGGTCTGAAATCTCTTTGTTGTTTTATCGCAGCCTGCACAAGCAAGCGCCGGAAGAACGCAAAGCGATGGCGTCAGGCTTTGCGTACGGTGCGCTGTTCGATGCGCTTCTCGAAAGTGCCCTGGATCACCCGATTGACGTAGATGCCAGGCGTATGGATTTCGGAAGGCAGCAGCACGCCCGGCTCGACGATTTCTTCAACCTCGACCACGGTAATCCGGCCTGCGGTGGCGACCACCGGGTTGAAGTTCTGTGCGGTGTGGCGATAAACCACGTTACCAAAGTGATCGGCTTTCCAGCCTTTTACGATAGCGAAGTCGCCGGTGATTGCTTCTTCAAGAATCACGTTGCGGCCATTGAACTGGCGGGTTTCCTTGCCATCAGCGACCGGCGTACCGTATCCGGTTGCCGTGTAGAAGGCGGGAATGCCGGCGCCGCCTGCGCGCATTTTCTCGGCCAGGGTGCCTTGGGGAGTGAGTTCGACTTCCAGTTCGCCGCTGAGTAACTGGCGCTCGAACAAGGCGTTTTCACCGACATAGGAGGCGATCATCTTACGGATCTGCCGGTCTTCGAGCAGGATGCCCAGGCCAAAACCGTCGACGCCGCAGTTGTTGGAAACAACGGTCAGTCCTCGGACGCCCATGCGTTTGATTTCTGCGATGAGGTTTTCCGGGATGCCGCACAAGCCAAACCCACCGGAAAGCACTGTCATGTTGTCGGTCAGCCCAGCGAGGGCTTCTTGATAAGTCGCAACTCGTTTGTCGAGTCCAGCCATGATTGATCCGCCTTTTATAGTTGTTACCGACTGCCTGGGCGTCGGAGGAGCGTTCGCTGCATCTTCTCTCGGGACCAATGATTTGTTAATTTTGTTTTTCTGATCGATTAATAAAGAAAGAAAATATATGAACGTGAAGCAGCTCCGAGCTTTTCTGGCCGTGGCGCAACATCTGAGCTTCGCCCAGGCGGGGGAAAGGCTGCACCTTTCGCAACCGGCCCTGAGCCTGACCATCAAGAGTCTAGAAGAGGATTTGGGTGGGCAACTGCTCAGTCGCACCACGCGCAGCGTCAGCCTCACGCCGGAGGGCGAAACCTTGTTGCCGCTGGCGCGGCAGTTGCTGGCCGATTGGGATAATGCCGAAGAGCTGTTGCGTCAGCGCTTTACCCTGCAACTGGGCAGGGTGTCGGTGGCGGCGATGCCTTCCTTTGCGGGCAATCTGCTGCCCGGCGCGCTCAAGGTGTTTCGCAGTCGCTATCCACGGGTCAATGTGGCGGTGCATGACCTGATCAACGAAGAAGTGCTGGAAATGGTTCGTCATCGGCGGGTCGAGCTGGGCATCGGCTTCGAGCCAGAGGCGGGCAATTCGCTGGTGTTCACGCCGTTCTATACCGACCGCTTCGTTGCCGTGGTGCCGCTGGACTCGCCCCTCGCCCAGCGTGCCGAGCTGAGCTGGGAGGAGTTGTTGAAAGAGGACTTCATCGCCCTGCAACGGCCTTCCGCGGTGCGTCTGCTGCTGGAACAGAGTCTGCAAACGCAGCATGGCAAATTGTCGGTGGCGTTTGAAAGTCATCAACTGTCGACGGTCGGACGCATGGTGGCCAACGGGCTTGGGGTTAGCGCCGTTCCGTCGTTGTGCATTCAGCAGATGCAGGAGTTGGGTGCACGCTGCATTGCGTTGGTCGAACCGCGTATCGAGCGGCGGATCGGCCTGATGATGCTCGCCGATCACAAGCTATCGGCCGCTGCCCAGGCGCTTCGGGATGTCTTGATCGAATGCGCGCTGTCACAACAACCCAGGCTGGAAGCGCTCTAGAACAAGGGTCGGTTGGCGAAACTGTCACAAACTTCACATTGGTCCCAAGGGCCTTCCGGTATCGTGCAGCAAAATTACAACTAAATGTTTCTGCCGAAACCCGTGATAAGGAGTCAACCCTTTGGATGCGTCGTCAGCCGCCTGGCTTGTGCATGACACCCGTTTGATTATCTGTTGCCTGATCGCCATTGCGACGATCATCGTTCTGATCAGCGCCACCAAACTTCCGCCCTTCCTGTCGATTCTGATCGGTACGTTTATCGCCGGCGTCGGTGCCGGTTTACCGCCGGAAGAAGTTGCCAAGGCGTTCAGCAAAGGCGCTGGGGCAATTCTGGGCGAGGCGGGTCTGATCATCGCGCTGGGGGCGATGCTCGGGGCGTTGATGGCCGAATCCGGTGCGGCGGATCGTATCGCCACTACATTGCTCGGGTTCGGCAAGGGCCGCGCGCTGCCGTGGGTCATGGCGCTGGTGGCGATGGTGATTGGCCTGCCGCTGTTTTTCGAAGTCGGCCTGGTGTTGATGGTGCCGATCATTTTCGTGATGGCCCGCCGTTCCGATCAGCCGTTGCTGAAAATCGCCATTCCGGCGTTGGCGGGGATGACTACGTTGCACGCCCTGATGCCGCCGCATCCTGGACCGCTGATTGCGGTCAGCGCATTGCACGCCGATCTGGGCCTGACCATGTTGCTGGGATTCTGCATCGCGGTTCCGGCGGTGATTCTTGCCGGCCCGCTGTATGGCAACTGGCTGTCCAAGCGTCTTGACGTCAAGGAGCCCGCCGAGCTGGGTGAATTGTTTTCTGCCAAGCCAACAGCCAAGCGCCAGCCAAGCTTCGGCGTTTCGCTGCTGATTATCCTGTTGCCGGTGATCCTGATGCTCGGCAGCACCTTGGCGAAAGTCGCCATGGACCCGCACAGCACTGCGGCGCTGACCTTGAAGTTCCTTGGTGAACCGTTGGTTGCACTCGGTCTGGCGGTGGTAGCGGCGGTGATTTGCCTGGGTTGGGCCAACGGGATTTCCCGGGAAGATGTGGGCGGCACCTTGCGTAAAAGTCTCGCGCCGATTGCGGTGTTGTTGCTGACCATTGGCGCTGGCGGCGGCCTCAAGCAAACCTTGCTGGACGCTGGCGTGAGCCAGACCATCAGCAAGGTGGCCGAAGGCGCGCACATGCCGTATCTGCTGCTCGCCTGGCTGATCGCGGTGGCGCTGCGTCAGGCCACCGGTTCGGCTACCGTGGCAACCACTACCACCGCAGGCATTCTGGCGCCGATGATGGCCGGCCTGGCGGCGACGCAAAGCTCGCTGGTGGCCTTGGCGATTGGCGCCGGTTCGGTGTTCTTCTGCCACGTAAACGACGCAGGCTTCTGGATGGTGCGCGAATACTTCGGCTTGAAGCTCAAGGAGACCATCCTGGTCTGGTCCGTGTTGCAGACCATTGTCTCGGTGGTGGGTCTGGTGGGGACGTTACTGTTGTGGCAGTGGTTGACGTGATCAAAGCCACGAAATGATCCTGTAGATACAATGTTGTGAAGCACGATCCGTGTGGGAGCGAACTTGTTCGCGAAGGGGCCAGTAGATCCGGCAGAGATTCAGTGCCTGAGACATTGCTTCGCGAGCAAGCTCGCTCCCACTGTGCCGTTGAACCTCCCCGACAATAACGACTATCAAGAGCAGTGATTTCTGCGAAAACGGTGGCGGGCGTAGCCTTGGCTCATTCCCGAACGAGTCATCTTGGAGACTCCCATGAACCGCATTCTCGCCGTTGCCCTGTTACTTTCCGTCGCTGTTGTCTCCGGCTGCTCGACCCACCACGCAGTCGAACTGCGCCCTTACACCGCTGAAGAAACCCATCAGTTGGCCCTTGAAGACTTGAACCGTCGCGGCTTGTCGTTCGATGAGTATCAAGCCAGAAAAGCCCAGTTGATGGCTGAACCTACGCTGCAAGCAGCACGTGCCTTCGACAATCACGGTGAGATCAGCGTCGAACGCGCTGAAGTCATTCAGGATCGTCAAGGTTGAGTCTCGATAACAGTCGCGAGCAATTGCAGTAAATAACAAACTGTACTGCTCCAACTTTTACCCAACTGTTCGTGTGTTTTGAACTGACGCTCCGCTAGGGTTGATGGCCTGCCCTTTAGTCCACGGATCGGTTCATGACGCTCTCTTTCGATTTACTCCTGGCATTCGCGCTGTTTGCGTTTGTCACATCGGTTACGCCCGGTCCGAACAACATGATGTTGCTGGCCTCTGGCGTGAACTTCGGCTTCAACCGTTCGATCCCGCATATCCTCGGTATCAGCTCCGGCTTTTTCAGCCTGGTGCTCGCGGTCGGCCTGGGTTTGGGCGCAGCGTTCAAGACTTATCCGATGCTGTACAGCGTATTGCGTTATGCCGGCGCCGCTTATTTGCTGTACCTGGCGTGGAAAATCGCGACGTCCGGCCCGGCTTCGGATGCAGATGGTCATGAAGGCAAGCCGCAAACCTTTCTGCAAGCGGCAGCGTTTCAGTGGGTCAACCCCAAAGCCTGGGTCATGGCAGTGGGCGCGATCAGCACGTACACGCCATTGCAGGGTTACTTCACCAACGTCGTGGTGATTTCCGCTATTTTCGCCTTGATCAACGCGCCGAGCGTCTGCGTCTGGGCCGGCTGCGGCAGCCTGTTGCGCAACGCCTTGCGTGATCCGTTCTGGCTACGGGTTTTCAATGGCGTGATGGCAACCTTGCTGGTGGTGTCGTTGTATCCGCTACTGGAAGGTTAAATCGACTTTTCTACAATGCCAGGCGCAGATGCCCGCCCGCCTGTTTCTGTCGGGCTTGCAGTCGGTGTTGCAGGCCAAGATAGAAATGCTCCAGGCCTTCCTGCAAACGCTCGGTCAGGATTTCGTCCAGTTCCCCACCCTGTTCGTTGTCGGCGTAGCGGATCTGCGTATCGATGGCGAAAATCCCGTGCAGCACTTCCTGGCATTTGAGTGCCGACAGCACCGGTTTGAGTGCGTAGTCCACGGCAAGCATGTGCGCGATGCTGCCGCCGGTTGCCAGGGGCAGGACGACCTTGCCGTGCAACGAGCGCTCCGGCAGCAGATCCAGCAGCGTTTTCAGCGCCCCGGAGAACGACGCCTTATAGACCGGTGTGCCGATCAGCAAGCCATCCGCCTTTTTAACCGCTTCGATAAAGTCGATGACTTGCGGGCTGTCGAAATGCCCGAACAACAAATCTTCGGCGTTGAAATCACGAATGCGCAACGTGGTGACATCCACCCCTTGGTTCTGTAGCCAGCGACGTGCGTGCTCAAGCACAACGCCGGAACGGGATTTGAGAGCGGGGCTACCTGAGAGTGAAACGACTAGCATGCGGTATTCCTTATTAAAGCGTCTGTGGAATAAAGCAGCATGCATGCCAGCTCTCCGAAGAGTGCTAACTGCATGAATTAAAAGACTTAATCCGGATTGTTAAAACCGTCGGTGAAAGCGAGCAGTGCTGAATGAATCCTTAACTGTTGAATAGCTGTTGCCGGGGCAACACTTACCCGCCAAATCGCGGGCAAAAAAAATCCCCGCAGTCGGCATATGCGGGGACGTTCTGTTGCTTTGTTGCGATGCCGAGGAAGTGGTGCCGAGGAATCAGTTGCGGAACGCAGCGCCGGTCTGAATGACGTTGGCCGAGCCCAGCAGTTGACTTACGAAGCGGCTCCAGCGGGTGATGTTGGCCGGGCCTACGAACACCACATCCTGAGCGGCGAGTTCGAAGTCTTTGGCCAGAATGTAGGCGGTCGGTTTTTCGGCGTTAAGGTGGTAGACAGTGGCACCGACGTTCGCCTGATTGTCGGCTCCGCGAATGACATACACCGCATCACCGTCAGCGCTGTCCGGGCTCAGGCCGCCGGCATTACCCAGGGCTTCAAGCAGTGTCACGCTGGTGGTGCCGAAGGAAATGACCTGTGGTCGCTGGACTTCGCCCATGACGTAGATCTTGTTCTTCGAATTGCTGTTCAAGTGCAGGTAATCGCCGTTCTTGAGGAAGATTTTGCTCAGTTGCGAGTCTTTGCGATTGAGCGCATCGACGTCGATCACGTAGTCCTTGCCATCGCGTCGCAGGGTCAGACCTGCAAGGTTGGCATCAGTCAGGTCAAGACCAGCAGTACTGATTGCCTGGACCAGGCTTAGCGGGATATTGGTGATCGATTGCGGGCCGGGAGATTTGAAAGAGCCGGAGAGCAATACGCGTTGGCTGTTGTAGCGCAGGACTTTGACGTCGACTTTGACCTCGGTGTACTGCGGCGACAGGCCCATGCGCAATTGTTCGCGGATCTGCCCGACTGTTTTGCCACCTGCCTGGATTCTGCCGACATAAGGGAAATAGAGCGTGCCGTCGCTCAATACTTCCCGGCTGTTGGCATCGAGTTGGTCCTGGGAGCCGGGTGCGGTCAACTCTGGGTGCTCGAAGACGATCACCAGCAGCGTGTCACCAGGGCCCACGACGTACTCGGGAGTCTTGTAGTTCAGCAGTTCGGTGGGCAATGCCTTGGTTGAGGCCGTTGCTTGCTGTCGCTGCTGTTTCAGCGTTTGCGGAGTTATGTTGACCAGATGGACATCCGGACCGTCCGGGTCTTTCTTTTCAACGTCACTTGGAGTCATGTGCTGCCCGGGTGCGAAAGCGCAGCCTTGCAAAATCAGACTGGAGAGCAGCACAACAGCTAGGGTTAGCTTCATATAATTCTTCCTTCCTAAAGGTGCGCTTGGCACCACAGTGATTTCATTGCTTCCCTTACCAACACCGACATTGACTTCATGTGTGATTTTGCGGATGCGCGCACCTCCCGCGGAGCTTGTAGCCCCGGACATTGTTCTTGTGGGAATGATTGGGTTCAGAAGGCGTTCTTGTTCAGAAAGCCCTTGAACAGGGTCAACAGAATGATTTTCAGATCGAGCCACAGCGACCAGTGCTCGATGTATTCGAGGTCGTATTCGACGCGCTTCTGCATCTTGTCCAGGGTGTCGGTCTCGCCGCGCCAGCCATTGATCTGCGCCCACCCGGTGATGCCTGGCTTGACCTTGTGGCGCAGCATGTAACCGTTGACCTGTTTGCGGTATTGCTCGTTATGCGCCACCGCATGCGGGCGCGGGCCGACGATGGACATGTCGCCGCGCAGCACATTGAAAAACTGGGGCAGCTCATCCAGCGATGTGCGCCGCAGAAATGCGCCCAGCGGCGTGATGCGTGAGTCGTTGCGTGTGGCCTGGCGAACCACTTCGCCATTTTCCTGCACGCTCATGCTGCGAAATTTCCAGACCATGATCGGCTTGCCATCCAGCCCGTAGCGGCGCTGGCGAAACAACACCGGGCCGGGGGAAGTGAGCTTGATCGCAATGGCAATCAGCAGCAGCGGCAGGGCAATCATCAACAGGATGACGCTGGACAGCAGAATATCCTCGATGCGCTTGACCAGACTCCAGGCACCGTCCATGGGCGAGTCGAAAATGCTGATGCTCGCCAGGCCATTGATGCTCTCGCTACGGGCGTGCAGCAGTTCGAACATGAACACGTCAGGAATCACATACACCGACGCGGTGGTATCGCTCAGTCCTTTGACCAGGTCATGCAAATGCGGCTGGCCGTCGATCCCGAGGGTGATGTAGACCTTGTCGATACGGCCCTGGCGCGCATCTTCGATCAGTTGATTCAGATCACCCAGCACCGGAACCTGAGCCTCGATGCCGCTGGCGTCCGGTTGCTGTGGCTGCACGTCGTAGAATCCCAACAGCCGCAGGCCCATCCAGGGCGCGCCGGAAATCGATTCCGCCAGGCGCTCGCCGACGTGGCCGGTGCCGACGATGGCTACCCGACGGGTGTTGAAACCCCGCCGACGCAAACCATGCAGGCCGCTGCGAATCAACAGCCGATAGCCGCAGAGCACCGCCAGTACCGAGGCGAACCAGGTCATCTGGCTGTCATCCGGCAGTTGCACATGGTTGAGTAGCAGGTAATCCACGGACAGCAGGATGACGAAGGTCAGTCCCCAGTAATTGAACACCTTGGTCAGCTCACGAAGGATGCGTTCGCCGCGCCACGAGCCGTACATCTGATGAAACTCGCTGAGCCAGTGAAAGACCAGCACCGCCAGCAGGATTTGCAGCCAGGCTTCGGCGCTGGACACCGAGGGGTCGTGCTGACTTTGCCAGTAGCCGCCAAGCACGATCACTGTCAGGTCCAGCAGGCGATGGGCAACCGACAGCAGGGATTGATGCGCATGAAGAATGCCGCGAACTTGCGTACGCATAGACGTTGCTCGCTCAGACAGATTTGATCGGGACGACACGTGCACTCAGGTCGCTGTTGACCAGGATCGGGGTGGCTTGCGGCATGCGGTATTGCGCCGGTTGACGTGCCAGGCGTGCGGCGGCCAGGCGGCTTTCGACGAAATATTTGATTTCTTCCTCGAAACGCTCGCAGGAAAAACGCTCGGCATTCGCCCGGCAGGCCTGGACGGTAATGCGCGACTGTGCAGCTTCGAACTCGCCCACGGCGGCAACCACGGCAGCCATGGTTTGTTGGTGAAAAAACACCCCGGTCGGTTGCGGATGATCCAGGCCGCACACAGTTTCCAGAGCGCCACCCTTGGCGAACGCGATCACTGGCGTGCCGCAGGCCTGGGCCTCCACCGGGCTAATGCCGAAGTCTTCTTCTGCAGCAAAGACAAAGGCCTTGGCATTACGCATGTGCTCCAGCAACACCGCGAACGGCTGAAACCCGAGCAGCGTGACGTTGGGTGCGTGAATGGCCTTGGCCCTGGCCATTTCCGGGCCGTCGCCGATCACGATCAGGCGCTTGTCCGGCATGGCGGCGAACGCCTCGATGATCATCGGCATGCGTTTGTAGGGGACCATGCGCGACGCGGTGAAGTAATAGTCCTGCTTGGTGTCCTGGGGCGTGAAATTGACGGTATCCACCGGAGGGTAAATCACCGTTGAATCGCGACGATAGGCCTTGGAGATCCGCCCGCCGATGAAGTACGAATTGGCAATGAAGTCGTCCACGCCGGCTGAAGTGCGTTGGTCCCACATGCGGATGTAGTGCAAGACCATGCGCGCCAGTTTGCTCTTGAAGCCGGTGCTCATGCCGGACTCCAGCAGGTATTGATGTTGCAGATCCCAGGCATAACGAATGGGCGAATGCACGTAACTGATGTGCAGTTGATCAGGGCCGCTGAGCACGCCCTTTGCCACGGCGTGGCTGCTGCTGATGATCAGGTCGTAGCCCGACAGGTCCAGTTGTTCGATGGCCAGCGGCATCAGTGGCAGGTAGCGTTGATAGTGAGTCCTGGCTTTGGGCAGGCGTTGGATAAACGTGGTTTTGGCGACCTTGCCGCCAAGATGGGCGCGATCCTGGGCGCTGAGAAAGTCAATCACGGAAAACAGATCGGCCTCGGGCCAGACCTTCAGCAGCGAAGCCAGTACGCGCTCGGCACCGGCGTAGGTCACTAGCCAGTCGTGGACTATAGCTATTCTCATTGGGTTTCCCTTCTATTGGCACATGCTCCACTTCAGACGCGGGCAGGCTGCGTCTTGGCGTGTCGTTGTTGAGTTATTTGCCCTGGTGAGCCAGGCGTTATCACTTGCAGTGAAAGCACTGGCCGTTCCCTCGGCGTTTCAAGACTTGCCTGACGAGGGGTCTGTGACCGGCCCTCGAGATGTTGGCGCGGGATCGGATTGCGCGTTGATCAGCGCGTCGATACGTTGCGAAACCCGGCGTGCTGATTCCTCCCAGGAAAAGCGCCGGACGTTGGTCAAACCGCGACGCCGCAAGGATTGCCGCAGCGGCAGGTCGGTCAGAATGCGCTCCATGGCCGCGGCCATGTGGCTGACGTCCAGCGGGTCGAAATACAACGCGCTGGCTTGCAGCACTTCCGGGATCGACGCAGCGTTGGCGGCCAATACCGGGCAACCGCAGGCCTGGGCCTCAAGGGGCGGAATGCCGAACCCTTCATACAACGAGGGGAAAACGAACGCCGTTGCGCCCTGATACTGCGCGATCAATTCAGCGTCGTTGAGTCGCCCGAGAAAGTGGATACGCGGATCGCGGCTGGCCAGGCGTTGCAGGTTGGGGTCGGCAAAGACATCGTTGCCGCCACCGACGATATGCAGCTGAACGTTTTCCTGGCCGCGCAGGCTGAGAAACGCCTGGATCATGCGGTTGAAGTTTTTGTGGGCGCTGGGCGAAGAAACCGCCAGCAGGTATTCAGGCTGATCGGCAGCAGCATGCGCCGGTACGAACGCGTCGCTGACCGCAGCCGGGATGACGTAGATCCGGTTCTCCGGGAAACCATAAAAGCTGGCAATCTCGCCCTTGGAAAACTGGCTCACGGTCATCAGCGCCTTGAGCCGGGACAGCAGCACCGGGGTGAGGGCGCGGTAAGCGGTGCGAAACGCTCGGGAATAACTTTGCGGGTAGCGTATGTAATTGATGTCCAGGTGGGTTGCTATCTGATTGCTGTACCAGATCGGCGCGGTGCTGGTCAGCGAGACCAGTAACGGGCTGCCATGGCGGTACAGGTACAGCGGCAAATCCAGTTGTTCCCACAGGTGGCCGCTGTTGCGACCGATGCATTGCACGTTCAGCGCTTTGGCGCTTTCATGCATTTTGATGTCGTGGGGGGCGACGAAAACCACATCGTCTCGCAGCTGTTTGAGGGCCAGGCAAGTCTGCTCGGCGAAGCGCTGCACTCCGCGTATTTCCTGGGTCAGAAAACGGGCATTGATCACAATCATTGGGGCGCGACCTGAAAAGAGAATTGGGTCGATTAAGGGGTTCGCGCAAGCAGGCCTTGACCGATGGGCTGCTTGCACTGCGCGATACCTGGGCGCCGTGCGCCGTCGTTATTGGACTAATAACTCATTGGGCAAACAGCGGTGGCTTACTGCCCAGACTGATGATTTTCGGAAACTCGTCGATGGGCACCTGGGCCGAACAACGGCTGTCGTTGCAGTCCCAGGCAATGCCGGTATCGATCAACCCTTTACCCGGTTTGCCACTGTCAATCAGCAGGACGTTGCCGCGCTGGACGCTGCTTGCCTCGACCCGGATCAGGCGCGGCTCACCGGTTGTCCAGGCCACCAGCGCCTGCTCCGAGCCTTTGGCAAAACGCAGCAGGTAGGTTGAATCCAGCTCGCGGCTTTTTTCGGCGTCGTAGCGGTACTCATGCAGGATTGGACTGATTGCCTTGAGCGTCAGGTACGACGGCTTCAACGTCAGGTCCTGTTTGAGCAGACCGAAGTTCTGCTCCGGATCGTTGATGTCATTGCCATCATTGAATAAGTCGTACCACCACAACCCTTTGATATCCGGCAGCGTCTGGGCAAGGAAGAAACTGCGCGCAAGGTAGGCGGCCTGGGTCTGTTCGCTCAGGCCGCATTTACCGGTGTTGCTGGGCCAGCCCATCTCGGTCAGATACAAGGGCACCGGGCGCGAGGCCAAGGCCCTGAGATCAGCGTCCACCCAGCGCAGCCAGGCGATCCAGCGTTCCGGGGTATGTCGTTCCTCATGCCGGCAATGCACATAAGGATGCAGCGAAAGGCCGTCTGCGTGGTTGAGTACACCGGCCTCCACCAGCCGGTCGGCGAAGCCCAGGTCCATGCCGAGGCTGGTCACCGCACCGGCAAGAATCGTTACCGGTTTTTTCTGCTGACGGATGCGCAGCGCGGTTTCTTCTACCAGATTGCTGTAGTCCCTGGCGAAGCCCGGGTCCACGGGATTTTCTTTATCCCACTCATTCCAGATTTCGTAAAAGTCCACACTGTCGGCCAGTTCCCGGGCCACGAATGACACGTAGTTGCCAAAACCTTCCTTGACCAGTGGAGTACGAGGTTTGGCGTAGTTGCCGTAATACGTATTGCCGTAACCCAACACCAGCAAGGGGCGCAGTCGATGTTCCTGGGCCTTGCTCAAATACGCTTGCCAGGCCGGGTCGATGCGCAACATGCCGCGTCGGGGTTCGGCGGTCGACCAGTAGGCATCATCGCGGACCGAATCGACTCCGGCTTCTTCGAGCAGTTGCAGTGCCTTGGCCGATGAGCTGCTTTTGTTCATCAAATGAGTATCGACGCCGATGATGAATCGCTCATCGGCCAGTGCCATACAGCTCATGAACAGGCAAATCACAAGCATCGTCAGCGGTCGCGATCGGGCGATGGGCGGCTTGGGCATATTTTGTCTCAATGAAGAGGCACGGTCCGGAGCGCTTGCTCAGGTGAGTCACGGGCCGATGGATAACACTGCAAGACGTGTAGCGAGGTTGACCTAGCCGCGATCGGAAACCGACGGCTCATCGTGCCGTACGATCTTGTCCAACAGGGTCTGCGCAAAGATACTCTGGTAGCTGTCGAGCATCAGATCCATGTCCAGCAGCGAAGCAACGCTGACCCGGGCCTGGGAACTCAAGCGTGCCAGCAAAGCCGGTTGCTGGTGCAGTTTGAGCATGGCCAGCCCCAGGGAGTCCGGGTCGTCCGGGCTGCACAACAGACCGTTGAGCTGGTCCTGGATAATCTCCCGCAGACCGCCCATGCGACTGGCAATCACCGGTTTTGCATAAGCGCAGGCCTCGACGGCGACCATGCCGAATGGCTCATTCCAGATCGATGGCACGATGGCCACATCGATCTGTTTATAGAAGGCCTCGGGTGTCTGGTAGCCGACAAAACTGATGCGGGGCGATTCCGCCGCCAACGCCTTGAAGCGGGCCTCGTCGTCCGTTTGCCCGCGACCGGCAATTTGCAGCGTTGCATCAAAGGGCAGCGTCTGGAATTGCTCGATCAGCCAGCGCACGCCTTTAGGCTCCGAAAGCGTGCCCATGAAGCCGAAGCGCAGCGGCGCTTTCTTTGGCTCCGCTTGCAGATTGGTTTTTGCCTTGATCGGC
The DNA here is from genome assembly GCF_049898225.1 of Pseudomonas sp. DSP3-2-3. Lineage (NCBI taxonomy): Bacteria > Pseudomonadati > Pseudomonadota > Gammaproteobacteria > Pseudomonadales > Pseudomonadaceae > Pseudomonas > Pseudomonas sp. DSP3-2-3. The sequence goes on from NZ_JAFCXH010000018.1 coordinate 113,239, forward strand.
AGGGCAGGGCAAGGGCTGGCGTTGTGTACAACAAAACTACGGGCGTTCTTGAAGTAGCCGTTGTCCTGCAGGGTGTCGAGCATGAAGCGGCTGACGCCTACCACCGTAGCAACTTGTGCCGAGCGATCATCATGGCCTTTGCGAAAATGCTCGCAGCGGCTGCATTGGTTGCGGCAGCTTTCCCCGTTTTTGAACATGGTGCTGCTCGGGCAAAGCAGATACAGATCGTGCAACACCTGAACGATCGGCTTGCCAGCGGCGGTGATTTCATCCCATGCCGACACCGACCAGCCGGTGAGATTGTGACAGACCACCAGGTCGGGCTTCTCGATGTTGATCACCCGCTTTACGTATTCGCGCATGCCGCCGTTGTACCGGTCGCGAAGATGCCAGCCCAACCGCGCCAGTTTCCCAGGGCGCTGATCCCTGAAATGCCAGTAGAAGTTGCGCAGCCCTGCGCGATACACCCTGACTTGATTGATCATCTCTTCCTTGAGGCCGGACTCGGCTCCGGTCGCCAGCACGGCGACCTTGTAGCCTCGCTTGTACAGGCCTTCGACGGTGCGTTGCAGGATGATCTCTGCACCGCCACCGATATTGGGTGCGTAAAGACTGGAGATGAATAACAACTTCATAAGGGGTACGAGCGGTTCAGGCCCAGCACGCCTGCCTCGCCATCCTGAATGGCTTTTTCGATCAGGGTCAGGCGTTGTTCTGCGCCACGGCGTTTGGCGATCAGCCGCAGCAGGCGGAAGAACATCCAGCGGTTGAGGCTGTACAGCACCGACGACGAAGCCCAGATGTTCTTGTCGAACCAGGCCTGGTTGCGGGCGCCGTAATAGGCCCTGAGGTCCGAACCGCCAAGCAGGAAACTTTCGTAGATGTTGCTGGTACGCGCTTTGATGTTCCACGAATCTTCGAGGTCATCGAGCAACGCGTCGGGCACCAGGAATATGCGTCCGCCACCGGCAGTGATGCGCCAGGTGTATTCACTGTCATCGGCATACAGCATCAATGCATCAAGGGGCAGGCCGATGCGCTGATAAAGGCTGCGATGGGCGAGCAGGCCGCCGTAGGTTGCGAAGGGCAATTGCACCATCGGGATCTTGTCTTGCTTGCGCTGGGGATGCACCCACGGGCGGCGGCGCCAGAGCTTGTAGGGCAGCTGCGCGATGTGAAAGCCGAAGAAGCTGGAGCGGCGCTGAATGGCGAACCTGCCGGGCACGCCGGCAGCGATGTCGGCCTGATGAGTCGGGCGAAAGCCGAGTACCGCCGACTTGTCACGCCCGTCGATTTCTTCCAGCTGACTCAGGCATGTGTGCAGGGTCGCGATGGCGTTATGAGTCGGCGCGTTATCGTCATCCATCAGCCAGATATATTCGGCACCCGCATCCAGTGCGGCCTTGATGCCCACCGAATAGCCTTTGGCAGAGCCGGTATTGTTATCCAGATAGATCACCTCAACCTGGCCAGGCCAAGTGGTGCGCAGGTTTTCCAGCGGGGCAACCGACGCGTTGCTGACGATGATCACCCGGTCGATCAGCGGGCTTTCCAGCGAGCGGCTGACAAGGGTGTGCAGGTAGTTGAAACGGTCACCATAGGTGAGCGTCACCAATGTCGTGAGTTGAGTCATGCTGAGGTTCCGTCCGGAATAGAGATGAAGGTAGTGCCGCAACCCCGGTGCGCGTGAACAACCGGGGCCTGGCGAAACGTGGCCTTAGACCCTGGCTTCCATCCGCAACAGACTGCTCATCGGCAACACCACTTTCTGTTCCCGTTGCAGCAGGTTAAGCAGGATGACGGCACGCTCGGCGCCATCAGCGGCGAGGAAAATCGCCTCGATATCACACAGCTCGCCAGCCTTGATCATCACGCGCTCGCCTTGCCTGAAATCGACTTTGGCGACGGGTTCATGCAAGCGTCGGCGGATCTGTTCGATGAGTTCATCCTGGACCGGAACCGGATGGCCGCCGAAGGTGACAATGCGCGCCACGCCACGGGTCGAGCGAATCGGGTACCAGTTGTCATGCACCTGATCCATGCGGATGAACAGGTAGCCCGGGAACAATTCTTCTTCGCTCGCCACTTTAGGCGTGCGTTTTTTCGGCTCGCCCGACTTCAGCGGCCGATAGCATTCGAAGCTCTGGCGCTGCAAATGCTCTTCGGCGCGGGCCTCCTGGCGGGGCTTGGTCTGAATCAGGTACCAACGGGCGGGGCTATTGAGCTGAGACATACATTCACTCCACTGCGGTGCGCGTGAACGAGGGCTTTGTGGCGTCCGGCTGGCTGACGAGCTCGGCCAGCAGATCCTCCTGATTGCCACCGCTGCCATCGCTGACGGTGAAACAGGCGAGCATGGCCTGGACTTGTTCGACGCAGTTGAACATCAGCACGTCGATGATCGACAGGTTGGGTACGAACGGCTTGCCGAATTGCCGGTAGACCACTTCATCCATCTTGAAAAAGCGCACCAGCAGACCATTCCTGGCGAACAGGTCCCGGTCGTACAGCTCGGCACCGCCGATGGGATTGAGAAAGGTCGTGGCAGCAAAGGTATGGGCGATATTGATCACCCGGTCCTGCTTGTCGGTGCACGAGCTCAGCTTCAGGTCCGAGCCGCGCAGAATCGGCGTCACGATGTGCAGATACGCGCACAGCTCGCGGATAACGTGCTCGGCGTACAGCGCGAGATTCTGCTGCGGGAAGCGGATCAGGCGCGTCACCAATGGCATCACCTGTTCGAAGTACGGCGCCTTGCGGTAGTTCTGGGTGATGACGTTGATCAGGCGTTCAGCTTCGTCGCTGAAGGTGTCGATGAACTGGCGCTGCATGATCGGCAGCTCGAAGCGATCCTTTTTCAGCGGGAAGGTGATCAGCTTCGCTTCGCCGTTGTTCAGAATGCGGTTTCGATTGACCCAGCCGGAGCGGATATATTGCAGATCGTCTCCCAGGACGAAGACATCTGCTGCTGCGATCAATTGAAAATAGCCCAGGTAGGGGAAGAGGTATGGCTGCATCATTGCTATGGTCCTGGCCATGCGTAACTCCTTGAGTGTGTTGGGTGATCTTTGCTCGTTATTTGCGTACTGGACTGTAGTCGTATCCGTAGGCTGCGCAGTCATAATCTGCGGTCGAAGCCTTGCGTAACACGCCATTGAATATGGCGCCCTTGATGACTACACCGTTTTGACCAAGTCGGCGCTTGCAGGCTTCGATTTCCTTGACCGAAGTCAGACCGAAACGGGTGACCAGCAGGCATGTGCCGGCCTGGCGACCGACCAGGGTAGCGTCGGTCACGGCCAGGATCGGCGGCGTGTCGACGAGCACCAGGTCATACAGCGGCGAAAGCTCGGTGAGCATCTTGTTGAAGTTGTCATGCATCAACAGCTCCGAAGGGTTAGGCGCCGCGAAACCGCAGGAAATGAAGTCCAGGTTGCGCACTTCGGTGTGATGGATGACTTCGGTGCTTTTCAGGCGCGCGGCCAGTGTGTCGGACAGCCCGTGCTTGGGTTGCAGGCCGAAAACCTTGTGCAGGTAACCTTTGCGCATATCAGCATCGATCAGCAGAACGCGCTTGCCGGTCTGGGCGATGATCACTGCCAGGTTGCTGGACACGAACGACTTGCCGGCGCCCGGCGACGGGCTGGAAATCATCAGCACATTGTTGCGTGCTTCGAGCATTGCGAAATGCAGGCTGGTACGCAGGCTGCGCAGGGATTCCACTGCCAGCTCGGTGGGTGCCGATACGCTCAGCAGCCTGGATTCCTTGCTGTCCGTGCGGCTTTGATTGTTCTTTTCCAGTCGTTCCTGTTGGCGCGAGTAAGGCAAGGATGCGTACACCGGCATGCCAATGTTTTCGATGACTTCAGGGTTGTCCACGCCGCGATAGAACGCCTGGCGAACGAACACGGTGGCGACTGCGACCAGGGCGCCCAGCAACGTCGCAATCAGCACGATGAGTTTCTTCATCGGCTTGACCGGCTCTTCGACGTTGGCGTCGGCGTTGTCGATGATCCGCACGTTGCCGATGCTGCCGGCGCGCAGAATGTCCTGCTCCTGGCTTTTGTTCAGCATCAAGGTGTAGGTCTGGCTGGTGACCTGCATGTCGCGAGTCAGGCGCAGCAATTCCTGTTGGGTTTCAGGCAGTGTTTCGATCTTTTTCAGCAGGCCCTGTTTTTGCGCTTCCAGCTGGCTCATCTGGCTCATCAAGGCGCGATAGTTCGGGTGTTCGCGGGTGTACAACCGCTCCAGTTCGACGCGGCGCATCTTGAGCTCCGAGAGCATCGAATCCAGCTTGACGACCTGATCCAGCACGCCCTTGGTTTCGATGCTCAGGTCCACCGACTTGGCGCTGGTCTGGAAGTTGTTCAAGGCGACTTCCGACGCTTCCAGCTGTTTGCGTACGGCCGGCAGTTGCGAGCGCAGGAAGTCCAGGCGCTGGGCGGCCTCGGCGGAACTGCGTTCGACGTTCTGGCGGACGTACAGACGGCTGATCTCATCAACGATCTTGTTGGCTTTTTCCGGGTCCGGGTCCTGCAACGCCAGGTAGATGATCCCCGAGTCCTTGCCGGCTTCGGTGATTTTCAGGCGCTCCTGATAATTGAGCGCGGCGGTCAAGGTGCGCAGTTTGGAAACCGTGAATTCAGTCCCTGGCCGGGCGTTGAGCGTCGCGACCTGAATCTTTGCGCCATGGCCTTCGACGGTCTGGTTGACGGCGCCGCTGAGAATCTGGTTATGGTCCTTGTCATACAGCGTGAAGAAGCCTGGCTTGCCTGCGACGAGGGTCAGTTTTTCACCCAGCAGATCTTCGGGAACTTCCAGCTGGAAGACATCAAGCTTCTCGCCGCCCCAGGCGTATTGACTCATGCCGAACCACGGTTCGGCTAATTGGCCCGGACGCTCTGGCTTGAAAGTGCGGCTCAGGTAGCCGCCGATCATCGGGAAGTGATCGGGACGCTGCACGATGTTCAGCTTGAGGTCATCCACCACTTTGCCCAGCACGGCCCGCGACTTGATCAGCTCGATTTCGGTAGTCGCCTGGGACACCGACATCGGTTTGTTGGAGACTTCCGGAGTGCCTTCGATGCCGATTTTCTTCGGCTCGATCTGAATCATCGCGTTGGCCTGATAGATCGGCGTGGCAAGTATCGCGTAGGCCAGCCCGACCAGGCAGAACAAGCCGACGATCGAGATGATCAGGCCCTTATGGTCGAATAACGTGCGCAAGATAGTTGCCAGATCGATCCGGGAGTCCTGGTAGTAGTCCAGGGAAGAACGGTTCATAGCGGTCATTTATCTTGTTTCTCCTGACTGAAGATAAGGTAGCCAGTCGTCGACACATCGCGAGAGGTGCTCGTAGGTCTGTTCAAAGGCTAATTTTGGTTGCCGGTAGGGGTCGGCTATTTCCATTTGTTGTTGCCATTTGCCAATCAGAAAAGTCTTGCCGCGAACTTCAGGTGCCAACCTCAAAACGCTTTTGAGCTGTGCGTTTTCCATCAGCAGGATCAGTTCGGCCTGATGCAACATGTCGCGATCCATCTGCCGGGCGCGGTGCCTGAGTGTTGGCACCTGGTGCATCTGCAAAACCGCCTGGGCGAGCGGGTCGATTGGCGAATCGAGCATCGCGTGGGTGCCCGCCGAGGCAATCTGCACATCGGTCGCCAGCACACGCTGGCGCAACAGCGCTTCAGCCATGGGGCTGCGGCAGATGTTGCCGATGCAGATCACCAGCACGTTACTGAACATGGCCTTTGCTTATCGAAGGCATGAGCCGCTTGCCGAGGTTGACGGTGAAATTGCGCGCCACCATCAACAGCGCCTGCAGCTTATGCACCGGTGCCAGTGCGGAAATCGCCAGGCCGATGGTTTGCATGAGGAAGTATTCGTACAGTTCCTGATTGCCCTGCCGGTTGTAGTAGTTAGCCAGACTGCTACAGGTTTGCAGGCTCATATGAAGCTTTCGTTTATGGCTACGCATCGAGAAAATGCCACCCGGATGCACGCGGTAAGCGGCGGGTTTGATCTGGGGGAGAAACTTGCCTTTGCCGAAAGCACCGAGCAGCGACCACCAGCACATGTCATTGAGCGGAGCGACCGGCATCAGCAACTCCTGAGGCAGGGTGCTGAACATATTGCGAAAACACACGGTCAGAGTCGAAAGCGGGCGAGCCTTCTGCAGTTCCAGAGCCGTCGCATCTTTGCGTAACTTGCCCTGTAACTGGATGCCTTTCTCGCCTTCGCTGTCGAACGCCATCGCGTCGTGATACGTGATGACGTAGTCCGGATGGCTTTCCAGGAAGTCCACCTGGATTTGCAGTTTGCGCGGGTCGGTCCAGTAGTCGTCGGCTTCGCAGTACGCGATGTAGCGGCCCCGAGCCTTGGCAAACAGACCCGGTACGCAGGGTTTGCCATATTGGTATTGATTCACCGATTGATAAAACGGCCTGATGATCGCGGGATAACGCTCGGTGTATTCGGCAATGATCTGTGCAGTGCCGTCGGTGGAGGCATCATCGTTGATCAGGATTTCAAAGTTGAACGTCGTCTGTTGTGCCAGAAAACTGTCCAGTGTCTGAGCGATAAATGCGCCCTGGTTGTAGGCAGGGCAGATGATGCTCACTAGTGGTGGCTGGGACGGGGCAGTGGACGTTGCTAATGTCTTGTCATCCATGGCTCAAGTACTCGGTTTGCTGAACAAAATGAAAATTCTCGAAGCCAGCGGTTTGTCGCTGGCTGCTACGACGATCAGGGTGATCAAACCGCTGACCGCCAGACCGGCGAACACGCTGAAACGGTCGTCAGCCGCGATCAAGCGAAACAGTGGCTCGCTGATTGCCAGACCGATGCCGGTCATCACGCTGATGCGCAGGATGTCGCGTAACCAGGTGCCGTGAATGCCCGGCGCCAGGCGGTTGTGGACGATCATCGGCCACACCGCGAATGACACGATGCGCAGGAAGAACCAGGCCAGTGCCGCGCCATAGGCGCCTTGGTAATGAATCGCCAGGAACACCACCGGAACAGTGATCAGTGCTGAAACGACGCTGTACCAGACATGCAGATTCATTTGTCCGTAGGCGTATTGCAGATAGAACTGGAAGGCGCTGACCGCCATGATCGCGCTACCCAATGCGTACCAGCACAGGATCGAGCGGCTCCATTGCGCCGCGACCTGATCGCCGGTCCAGGCGTAGATCAAGGGCTGGGCATGCAAGGCAATCACCGCAGCCAGCGGAAACAGAAACGTGCAGACGAAGCGGTTAGAGGCCAGAAACAGCCGGTGCATATCGTCGCGGCGACCTTCTGCCATCAATACGGTCAAGCGCGGCAGCAGGGTTTGCACCAGCGGATTGGTCAGCATCAGAATCCCGGTGGTGATCAGCGCCACCAGCGAGAAATAGCCGTATTGGTCCAGAGGCAGCTGCTCGGACAACAGCACTTTGTCGATCTGTGTCAGGACGATCCACAGCACTGCCGTGAATGACATGCTCGCCGCAAACGGAATGATCGGTTTGACCAGCTGCCAGTTGAATCCGCTAAGCCAATGCGGCGTCGGCATTTGCTGATAGGCGCGCCCGGCAAACATCAGGGTTTCGATCAGACCGACCGCGACCTGGAATTCGAAGAAATCCGCCGGGTCCTGGGAATAGACGCTGACCAGCAGCAGGCCGCCGAAGTAGCGCAGGGTGGCAATGATGATATTGGCGAGGTTGAGCCAGCCATGTTGCTCCAGGCCCTGGATGCCGCTTTTGTAGAGTGTCGAATACAGGCGCAGGGCGATCACCACCCCCATCAGGCTGATGCAATGAATCAAGGTTTGCGGCTGCAACTCTTTGGCGTTGAGCCATTGCAGGGCAATCCACGGGCTGCTCAGGTAAATCGTGACGCAGCACAAGAGAGTCAGCGGTAGAAAGATAATCTCGAACGAGCGCAGCAGCTGTCCCGAATTACGCTCGCTGGCCGGTGTGCCTTGCTGGTGGGCGACGGCACGCACCAGGCTGGGCGACAGGCCCGCGTCAAGCAATTGCAACCATGCCTGCATGACCGCGAAGAACCCGATCAGGCCGTACGCCTCGGCACCCAGATGGCCAAGGTAGAACGGCATGATCAGGATGCCGACCAGCAAGACGTAGGCCTGCCCGGCATAGTTCAATGCAGTGTTGCGGATCACGGAGCGTTTGGTTTGCATGGCGACTAGATGACCTGAGCGAGCGCAGGGCTTTGGTAATGGGCGTTGCTGAAGCTGCATTCGTCGATGATGGTGTTGATGACCTTGTCTTGATCAGCGCGCTGCAGGCCGGGATAAATCGGCAGGCACAGGACACGCTCGCTCAAGGCTCGGGATTCTGTTTGCGGGATCTGCGGCTGCAGGTATTCAAGGGTATCCAGCGATGGGTAGAAGTACCGGCGCGGATTGATATCCCGGTTGTTGAGGGCGGCGCGCACACGCAGCAATTGCTGCTCGTCCCGCAGGCCCACCGGGTAATAGCTGTGGTTGAGCTGGCTGTTGGCTTCTGCCTGTTGCAGATCCAGGTAGTTTTCCAGTCGGGAGGTGTAGCGGTAGGCAATCTCGGCGCGCTCTTCAAGAATGTTCTCGATGTCATCGAGCACACACAGGCCCATGGCCGCAGAAAATTCATTGAGCTTGGCGTTGATGCCGATACCGTCGATCTTGTCGACGTCGGCAATTCCGAAGTTGCACAGCAGGTAGGCACGCTTGGCTATTTCGTCATCGTTGGTGATGATCGCGCCGCCTTCGACGGTGTGAAACAGTTTGGTGGCGTGAAAGCTCAGGGTGCTGACATCACCCCAGTTGAGGACAGACTGTCCGGCATGCCGCACGGCGAAGGCATGGGCACCGTCATAGACGACTTTCAGGTTACGTCTGCGAGCGATTTCCTCGATACGTTCGACGGCGCATGGATTGCCGAACACATGTGTCCCAACGATGGCTGAAGTGTCTGCCTCGATGCGACTTTCAATGTGGTCCGGGGAGATGTTCCAGGTATTGGCGTCGATGTCGGCGAAGATTGGCCGGATGCCTTCCCACTGCAACGAGCTGCTGGTCGCGACGAAACTGAAGGGCGTAGTCACGGCGCTGCCGCTCAGGTTCAAAGCGCGATAGGCGACTTGCAGGGCAAGTGTGCCGTTGTTGGTGAGAATGATGTGTTTGACGCCCAGATAATCCTTGAGGCGATCTTCCAGCTCCGTTACCAGCGGCCCGTGATTGGTCAACCAACCCCGCGCATAAATGCCTTCTATGTAGGTCTTGAATTTGCCAATATCGCCCAGGTAGGTTTTGGTTACGTTGATCATCGAAGCCTCCATGTCTAACGTTGAACGCGGGAACTGCAAATGCCCTGAAGTTGGTTGCGGCCTTGGTTACTGGCCGAGGGTCGATTTCGGAGGCTGAGCGCCGGTTTTGTCGCTGACCCGACGTGCGCGACGCTGGTTGAATTGCAGAATCAGCCGGGTTGCCAGACTGCCTGCGTGGGGATCGCCGAAATGAAAGATCGCGGTCGCCCGTTTGACGCCGGCGCCGCACGCCTTGTTGGCGTGTAATGAGCGATAGCCCCAGAACAGGTAGATATCGCCAGGGACCAGCGGAATTGTCTGAGGCTTGAGCCAGCCGCGATCTATGCCCAGCGTCATCAACTTGCGTGTTAAGCGGTTCTGGACCAGCGCCTTTTCAATCACGTTCAGCAGTACGTTAGTGCGTACTTTGCGCAAGTTGGGAAACACCATCAGGTCGCCGCGATCACTGCCTTCGGAGGGAATGAATATCGGCACCAGGGCGGTGACCAGGCTGGCGTCAAAGTGAAAGCAGTTGGACTCTTTCTGTCCCAGGTTGCCTTGCACGCAGCGCAGCACCGGGAAAATTCGATCACTTGCCGACTCCTGGTGAGTCGCTTGCCGGTAGAGCGCATCCACCAGCTGTTTGAAGTCGGGATTGCCCCAGATGCTGCCGAGCAAACTTTGCGACAGTGCTTTCTCACCGTGGTAAGCAAAGTACTCGCCGTGATGCAGCTGGGCGTGGGCGTCAGTAAAACCGCGCAGTTGTTGCAACTCAGGTTGGCTGATCACATCGCGTAACCGGGCAAATCCATTGATGTTTATTTCTGCTGCCAGTTGCTCAATTTGCTGATCATTCATATGCAATGAAAATGGCATGACTCACACCCTGCGGGTCCGAAGTAAAGGGCTCACCGTATCGGCGTGCCTGTGTTATTCATCTCAAATGGCGCCCTTTCAGCCACGCTACCGCCCAAATCCTGCAAATCCGGACTGGTTGAAATCGACTACAGGCTTGTAAGTGCTTGAATGAGCTTGTTATCCGGTGGAGCAAAGCATCAGGCCAAGCTACCGCCATGCCGAGCAAACTCAGCAATTTATTCAGTTTTCATCAGGCGAAAGACGTCCACCGACGCAAATAACTCGCCGTAGTAATAACTAACGTCTTGGGCAGAACAAGTGGTGTATCGGTCGAACATTCCGGCGTATCGCTCTGGGGCGACGCTGCACTGGCTGGGAAATGTTCGACAGGCATATATATCGATGGGGACGGGCTTTCTGTCAAATTATTTCGTCAAGTTTCTGTTAAATTTTTGATAAGCGGTTCCAGATATTGCGTAACTTATTGAATTATATGGGAGTCAAAAAAACATCACGTGCACTGCTACGGTGCGACGACGTTTTTTAGGCGCATTTACAGTCAGGCGCTTAACGCCTTTGTACCCGGAATAAGTCGTTTTATTAACGCCAGAAGTTAGTCGCGTAGTACGGCAACGAGTGCCAAACAAACACTCCGTCGACACTTCATGTTCAAATGAGTGTGTCTGGAGATTCTTTTAACACTCGTTCGATGCATTTATTAAAAACGTCGGTAATACGTCACAGCTTTAGACTTCCAGTTCTCATATCTGTAAAAATACGTACACCGGAACGATCTACCGGGAGCTTACGAGCACAGAATGTGCTCCAAAACTGGAAGGGTGGGACAATCCCGCCCAGCCGCCCACGCTGCTTGCTGGCTGAACGTGCCGAGGGATGTGCCTTTATATTCCCATATGGAATATATAAATAATAATTAATAATTTTTTGATCTAATGGTTTTAGTGCATTATTACCTCACGGCCTCAGATCTTGACCTCGCCGAGTGCGAACGAGTCAGGGATACCACTAGCGGCAACAGCCTGTGTTCCGGGCTGCGCATTTTAGAGTGACCTTATGAAAAATATTGCGCTGTATTTTGACTACGCGGCTACCACTCCTGTCGATGAGCGTGTCATTCAGATAATGGTCCAGTGCCTGGGCATGTCCGGCAATTTCGGCAATCCGGCGTCCAGCTCTCATACCTACGGGCAGAACGCCCGGTCAGCCGTCGAACTCGCTCGGGAACAGGTTGCGCGGCTCGTCGGCGCTCAGGCTGCGCAAATTATCTGGACATCCGGCGCAACTGAATCAAATAACCTGGCGCTCAAGGGCGTTGCGCAATCTCATGCGCAGCGTAATGGTCAGGCGCGCGGCCACATCATCACCAGTCAGATTGAACACAAGGCGATCCTGGATACCGCTCAGCAACTGCAGGATCAGGGTTTCGACATAACGCTGCTGGCGCCTGATGCGGAGGGTCTGATCAGCGCTGACGCGGTGGCCGCAGCACTGCGCCCGGATACCTTTCTGGTGTCGTTAATGCTGGTCAATAACGAACTGGGCACGCTCAATGACATCGCCGAAATCGGCAGACGGGTACGCGATCACGGCGCTTTGTTTCATGTTGATGCAGCGCAAGGGGCAGGCAAGGTCGGGATTGATCTGTCCGGGCTGGCAGTTGACTTGATGTCATTCTCTGCCCACAAGGTCTACGGCCCCAAAGGCATCGGCGCGCTGTATGTCGGTCCTCGGGCCGAGCAGCGTGTGCTTGCGCAGATTCACGGCGGCGGGCATGAATGCGGGCTGCGCTCCGGCACTCTGGCGACTCACCAGATCGCCGGGATGGGTGCCGCGTTTGCATTGGCGGCAGAGTCATTCGAAGAAGAAGTTGCCCATATCCAGCGTTTGAACCTGCGGTTGCGCGAGTTGCTCGCCGATGTGCCAGGTCTGCACGTCAATGGCAGTCGCACCCAGCGCATTGCCCATACCTTGAGCCTTACCTTTGCCAACAGTGACCTCGATGTCGCTGCGTTGGGTCACGGTCTGGCGTTTTCCTCCACCTCCGCCTGTAACTCGGCCAAGAACACGCCGTCTCATGTTCTGCTTGCCTTGGGGTATGACGCAAAAGCCGCCAGTCAGACCATTCGCCTGAGTCTCGGTCGCTTCACCAGTGAACAGGATATTGATCGTGCGGCCGGTTTGATCAGGGCCTCCCTCGTGCAGCCTGCGTTCTGGGCGGTTGCTCAGTCTTGAGTGGTGCTCCATTATCTGCCCCGCAAGCGATCACTTTTCGGGACAGCAGGAGAATCCATGACTATGCAATCGACAACCAGCGGTGTGGTGTCGCAACGTTTGGCACAAACACGGGCATTGATGAGCCGCGAGCGAATCGATGCCTATCTGGTGCCTTCGGCTGACCCGCATCTGTCCGAATACCTGCCGGGCTATTGGCAGGGTAGGCAATGGCTGTCCGGCTTTCATGGATCCGTAGGCACGCTGGTCATCACTCAGGACTTCGCGGGTCTTTGGGCAGATAGCCGCTATTGGGAGCAGGCTACTAAAGAGCTGGTCGGCAGCGGCATCCAGTTGGTGAAACTGGTTCCGGGCCAGCAGGGGCCATTGGAGTGGCTGGCCGAGCAGGCCAAGGCTGAAACGGTTGTTGCGGTGGATGGCGCAGTTCTGGCCGTGGCCTCCTCACGCACCCTGGCGAGCAAACTCTATGACCGTGGTGCCAGACTGCGTACCGATCTGGACCTGCTGACTGAGCTGTGGGAAGACCGCCCGGCGTTGCCAACCAATCCGATCTACGAGCATTTACCACCACAGGCATCTGTCGCCCGTGGCGAAAAACTCAATCGACTGCGCAAGATCATGGTGGAGCGGGGTGCCGACTGGCATTTTCTGGCAACGCTGGATGACATTGCCTGGTTGTTCAATCTGCGTGGCGCTGATGTTTCCTACAACCCGGTGTTCATTTCCTTTGCGTTGATTGGCCCCAATAGTGTCAGTCTTTTTATTGACTCCAGCAAAGTCGATGCCGGCATCCGCCAAAGCCTGGAATCAGATGGCGTCACCTTGCTGGAATATACGCAGATCGGCGCAGCGTTGCGCGCGGTGCCCAAAGACGCGCGCTTGTTGATCGATCCTGCACGGGTGACGTGTGGCCTGCTCGATTATCTGGACAGTGAAGTCTCTTTCATAGAAGGCTTGAACCCGACCACGCTGTTCAAATCGCAGAAAAGCGAAACAGACACCCAGCATATTCGTCAGGCAATGGAGCAGGATGGCGCTGCGTTATGCGAGTTTTTCACCTGGCTGGATTCGGCCCTGGGCAACGAACCGGTCAGTGAGCTGACCATCGACGAGAAACTTGGTCAGGCGCGTCAGCGGCGTCCGGGTTATGTCTCTGCCAGCTTTGCCACCATCGCCGGATTCAACGCCAATGGCGCCATGCCGCATTACCGGGCCACCGAAGAGGAATTTGCGCAGATCGAAGGCGATGGCTTGTTGTTGATCGATTCCGGCGGCCAGTACCTGGGCGGCACCACTGACATCACACGCATGGTGCCAGTAGGTACGCCAACCGCCGAGCAAAAACAGGACTGCACCCGGGTGTTGAAAGGTGTGATTGCTTTGTCCCGGGCATACTTCCCGCAAGGAATTCTGTCGCCGCTACTGGACTCCATTGCTCGTGCGCCTATCTGGGCGGGCGGTGTCAATTACGGTCATGGCACTGGACATGGAGTGGGCTACTTCCTCAATGTTCACGAGGGCCCGCAAGTCATTGCCTATCAGGCGCCGGCTACCCCGCAAACCGCGATGCTCGCAGGTATGATCACTTCAATCGAACCTGGCACCTATCGGCCGGGCCGTTGGGGGGTTCGGATTGAAAATCTGGTAATCAACCGTGAGGCGGGCAAGACTGAATTCGGTGAGTTTCTGAAGTTTGAAACGCTGACGTTGTGCCCTATCGACACCCGGTGCCTGGACAGCGCCTTGTTGGCGGAGGACGAGCGTGCGTGGCTCAATGATTACCACGCACAAGTTCGGGAACGTTTGACGCCTTTGCTGCAAGGCGCTGCGCTGGAATGGCTGAATACTCGTACTGCCGGGATCTGACGGGAGTTCCTGCGCTTTGGCATCGGGCCAAGGCGCATTTGGTCCAGCATTCCTGCGGCTAGGGTTTTGCCGGTTTCTTGCAAACGATGATCATGCTGCGGCTGGTATAACCGGCCGGATTGAGCCCGAAGGGATAGTCGCCGGGCTCCTCTGCCGCATCACCGGATTTGGCGATGATCCGGTAGTTCTGCGAAACACAGGAGCTCGTCGCCATTTCGTAGCATTTTTCCCACGAAGACGACAGCCCGGAACAGTTGATGTGAATTCCGCGCTTGGTCTGTTTGACCGGTTTTGATGTTGCCGCGCATCCCGTAGCTATCAAGAGCGCCAACACTATAAAAATGTGTTTCATTCCCTTCCTTACCTGAGCATCGACCAGAAGCGGCGCCCAGCCTGAATTCAGTAGCTTGCTACAAGGCAGCGTACTGCCCTGCCTGGATTGCAATCCAGAAAAGAACATCGCCTGGCGCTAAACATGGCTCAACGACGTTACAAATGCTAGCAACATCTCATTTTCAGGCAAAACATCCGTCAATCGGCTGGCACCAGTTGTGGTGTTTCCCGTTGCGAAGTAAGTGTCGCCCCGGCTGAAGCAAGGATGATCGCGGCGATAGCCAGCCACTGCAGCAGTGTCAGGTCTTCATGAAGGAAAAGCATCCCGGATAACGCGCCAAACACCGGTTCGATACTGGCCAGGGTACCGAACGTTCGCGCAGGCATGCGCGTGAGCGCGACCATTTCCAGGCTGTAGGGCAGGGCGGTCGATAGGATCGCCACGCCAATGGCGGTCGGTATCAATGCAATATCGAGCAGCGCGGTACCTGCGTGCACCATTCCGATGGGGGCGATGAATATCGCAGCAATCAATACGCCTAGCGCTGCGGTTTGAATGCCGTTGTCTTCCCCGGCCTTCTGGCCGAACAGGATGTAGGCTGCCCAGCAAACTCCAGCGCCCAGTGCATAGGCGACGCCGGTCAGGTCAAGGTTCGCGCTGGTTTCGCCCATGGGAATGAGCAGTAGCAGGCCTGTGGCAGCCAGCGCGATCCAGACGAAGTCGATTGCCTTGCGTGACGAATACAGTGCGACGGCAAGTGGCCCGGTGAATTCGAGCGCAACGGCGATGCCCAGAGGCACGCTCCGTAGTGACATATAGAAGAGGAAGTTCATGCCGCCCAGCGCGATACCGTAAATGAAGATCGTGCGTAAGGATTTGGCAGTGAAGCGCGCACGCCAGGGGCGTAGGGTGAGCAGGAGAATCACGCTCGCGAAAACGAGCCTCAGTGTTGTGGTCCCTTGGGCTCCCACTATAGGAAAGAGGCTCTTGGCCAGGGAGGCACCTGTTTGTATGGATGCCATGGCAATCAGTAACAATCCGATCGGAAACAGGAGGGAGGAAAGCTTGCGAGGGTCGTTGTTCATTGAAGATCGGGTCCACGGTCATCGGGCAGGTGGTGCAATGGACGACATGATGCTGAATAACACCGCATTGAGCAATATATTGCTCAATGCGATTTTCTTCTTATATAGAGAAGCTATAGAGCGAGGCTGAAACGCTTTTTCCCGGAAAGTTCAAATTAACGGTTGACGGCCTCTCTAATCTGTCTATAATTCGCACCTCTTCCGGAGCAGATGAAACGGAAAACTCCTTGGTAATCAAGTAGTTAGCTGGATTGATTGGCGAGGAAGAGGTTTCGATGAGTTGATCGGAAGCGGTGAAAAAAAGGTGGTTGACAGCAGGTTGTAACGCTGTAGAATTCGCCTCCCGCTCACGAGCAACGTGAAGTTGATCGAAGCGCAAGTGGTTGAAGTTACAGAGGAAACTTTGAAAGCTTCAGAAAATAACCGCTTGACAGTAACTGGCGCTGCTGTAGAATGCGCGCCTCGGTTGAGACGAAAGGCTCAACCCACCGCTCTTTAACAATTGAATCAA